>DATMOV010000027.1:0-2321 GCA_035568055.1 Cytophagaceae bacterium | reverse complement strand
GCTTAGCCATATCAGATCTGCCTTTGGTTTTAAGATAAGCCAGCTCATCTTTCATCCTCTTCAAACCCTCTTCGGTATAATATGAAAGGTTGCTCATATAAACTTTTAAACTTTAATAAATTCTGTTCGGTTTAATCCAATAAAAAAAACGGCTTGCTCAACCGTTCTATACTTTCAAAAATAGTAAAATATATTACAAAATCAAAATACAAAATAAGCATTCGAATCATTGTAAAACATTGGCGGCTTTAATTTTATCGGCCAATATCTGATTTATTCTTACATACGATTCAAAGGTCCAGCCACCAACATGGGGGGTCAGCACCACTTTTTCTGAAGCTATCAGATCATTAAAATTTTCAAGCTCCTGTTCATTGAGATTTTTCAGTTTTTCATTTTCCAGCACATCCAGCGCCGCACCTCTCAGCTTAGCGCTTTTTAAAACTTTGTTAAGTGCGCCTAAAGGTATAATCTCTCCTCTCGCCGAATTGATTAACCAAATATCTTTTTTGAATCGTTTAAAGAAATCTTCATTCACCATTCCTTTAGTTTCCTGAGTGAGAGGAATGTGCAGGCTCAAAATATCTGTTTCTTCAAAAATTTCATCCATAGAAACTTCCTGGACATATTCATCTGAAAAGTTTTTAAGATACTTATCATAAGCGATGACTTTGCATCCGAATGATTTTAATTTTTCAGCCAGAGATCTTCCCATAAATCCGTAGCCGATAAGCCCGATGGTTTTTCCTCTTAGCTCATAACCTCTGTTTCTTTCTCTGTCCCATGTTCCTTTTCTCACCTGAGCATCTGAAATACAGATTTTATTAAGCAGGCTCAGCATCATCCCAATGCAATGCTCGGCAAGAGCATCTCTATTGCCTTCCGGCGCATTGAGCAATAAAATATTTCTTCTCCCGGCCTCTTCCATATCAATCTGATCCATGCCGGCTCCTGCCCTCGCTATAAATTTCAGTTTGATCGCTTGCGACAATAGCTCTTTATCTAAAAAAGTTTTACTTCTGATGATGATGCCTTCATAGTTTCCGATGATGTCCATGATTTCATTCCTGCTAATCATAGGCCGGTAATCAGGCTGCACGAAAATACGCTCCAGCATTGGAATAATGGAACTATGCATTTCATCTATTATAAGACAGCGGATCATAACATCAAAGATGATAAAGAGTATGTGCCACAAAAAAATAAATGCCAAGGCCGAGCAAATCGTTGGCTGTTGTAATAAAAGGCCCGGAAGCAATGGCTGGATTTACCCCTGCCTTGTCCAGAATGAGCGGCGTAATTGTTCCCATAAAGGATGACAGTATCACCACACTAAGCAATGCGATGGAAACCACAATAGCAAGCCTAAGCTCTTCCCCTATTGCGAAGTTGATCAGAAAAACCAGTGATGAAATTGCTATTCCGTTGATGAGGGCTACCAAAAAAACTTTTAAAAATTTTTGCGAATTAAATGTTCCTATTCCAGATTTATTTGCCAGGCTTTGCACCACGACCGATGAAGATTGTATACCAACATTGCCGCCGGTCGCTGTAATCAGCGGAATAAAAAAAGCCATGGCCGGGATAAGCATAATATCATCTTCAAACAACCCGATAAAACGGGCGCCGACAATGCCTCCCAGCATACCCACAAGCAGCCATGGAAGGCGCACACGTGAAAGCCTCCAGATAGTGGCATCCTCTTCGGCACTGTCGGAGATACCGGCCATCATCTGTATATCCTGTTCAGCCTGCTCTGTGATCACATCCACCACGTCGTCAATCGTAATTCTTCCTAATAGCTTTCCATGCACATTTACAACCGGTATAGATTCCAGGTCATACTTCTGCATCATTTCCGCTACTTCCTCTGCCGGCCTGTATGATTCCACTGAAATAATATCCGAACTGTAAATATCCGCGATCTTTGTGTCATCATCAGCCAGCAACATTTTTTTCAGCGATACAATACCAAGAAGTTTGTCACTATTATCTACTACGTATACCGAATAAATCTTTCCAACACTTTTACTCTGTCTGCGAATTTCTTCGATACACTGTGTAATGTTCCAGTTGATATTGGCCTTAATAAGCTCTTTGGCCATAAGCCCACCAGCACAATCTTCTTCATAATGCAGCAAGTCCCGGATATGGTTGGCCTTCTCGCTATTCTCCACCAACGCTATAACTTCTTCTCTTATTTGAACAGGCTGTTCATTGATGATGTCAACCGCATCGTCTGAATCTGTGTAGTTGATATATTGAGCCAGTTCCCGCGGACTGAAAGCGCGAAGAATTTTTTTCCGGATATCTTCATCCAG
>DATMOV010000026.1:0-3963 GCA_035568055.1 Cytophagaceae bacterium | reverse complement strand
TATTCTTCGGAAAGCTTCTTCTTCCGGAATGCAGGTATCTGTTACACGGTTAAAACCATTTTCAAGCAAGTCCCACTCGTCTTGCGGACTTAAATCCCTGTAGTGCGGGACTCTTTTGTAATGTGAGTGAGCTACCAGGTTCATAATATCTTCCTCCAAATTTGCGCCTGTGCAGGATATGATCTGCACTTTATCCTGACGGATCATTTCTGCCAGCGATTTGCCAAGCTCCGCAGTGCTCATAGCACCTGCCAGGGTGATCATCATCTTGCCACCGGCAAGCAAATGGGCTTCATATCCTTTTGCGGCGTCAACCAGAGCTGCGGAATTAAAATGCAGATAATGTTTTTCAATAAATTGTGAAATAGGGCCTTTCATGTGTATCAATGAATTAAATTTAAAAATCAAAAGTACGGCTATTCCTTATTCTTACAAACTTTTAAAAAATCATAATTAGTTATAAATTACTACATGATAATTCCAGAACTTCTTTCTAAAATATATACCGATGATATTTATGTGGTGAATGAAAATGACCACAAAGAAAAAGTACCTGAGAAAGTTGTTGGTCAGATAGAACCTAAAGCTCTGGTTAAGACTGCTAAAATATGGGAACATGTCGTGTTATCCGACATAGAACCAAACCCTGATCAGAAAGAGCTTTTAAGTAAAATCCTTCAGGCGGTTGGTCTCACAGTGGAGAAAATAAAATTGATGATAGGAATTGAATTTCCTGAAAACATCAAAACAAAAAACCTGATCAGCTTTAATGTAGACTCTCCGGAAATCTCTGCTGCTGAAAAATATAAAGTGATTGAAAGTGAGTCCGGAAAAGTTTTACTGGCTGATAGCCTTGCCGTGCTGGAAACTGACGTTCCCAGGAAAAAAGCACTTTGGCAGGCTCTTCAAAAAATGTATAGTAAATAATCTTAGGGCTGAAATGAAATCAGGATGATAAAATCAACACGGCTTAGTTCAGTGGATTTCCTGAGAGGTTTAACAGTAGCGGCTATGATACTGGTGAATAATCCCGGTTCATGGGAATATATTTATCCTCCTTTTGCGCATGCTCATTGGAATGGATGCACACCTACGGATCTGATCTTTCCATTTTTTCTTTTTATAGTTGGAATTTCCATTAGTATGTCCTTTCGTAAGCCAAAAGAAACGGGAGCCGATAAATATGTCTATATGAAAATTTTTAAACGCACCCTTATACTTTTCACCTTGGGCCTGTTTCTAAATGGTTTTCCCTATTTTGATTTTTCAATACTGCGAATTCCGGGTGTGCTCCAAAGAATAGCGCTCGTCTTCTGTATCTGCGCAATTCTTTATTTGAAATGCAGTAAAAAAACTTTGATGATATTTTCAGGCTCTATGCTGATAGCATACTGGATCATCATGTGTTTTATATCTGTGCCAGGCTTAGGACATTCCAGCCTGGAGCCAGAAGCAAATATGGGGGCATGGCTGGACAGATTAATTATGCCCGGTCATCTTTGGAAGTACTCACTCACCTGGGATCCAGAAAGCCTGCTGGGAACAATTCCAGCCGTTGCAAGCGGACTTATCGGAGTTCTGACTGGTGAATGGCTTAATAGCGAAAAGGACAATAAAGAAAAAGTGATAGGACTTTTTATAACGGGATTCACTCTCATTATCGGCGGCTTAATCTGGGATAGTTTCTTTCCTGTCAACAAAAATCTATGGACAAGTTCTTTTGTGCTTTATACCAGTGGCATAGCTTTAAATACCCTGGCATTATGCTATTATTTTTTGGATATAGTAAAAATTCAAAAAGGCTGGACTGTACCTTTTTTGTCTTTTGGATCAAATGCCATCACCGCTTATTTTATTGCCGAACTTTTTTCAAGAGTCATTGGCGAAATAAAAGTAGGTGATACAGATCTTCATAGCTGGCTCTTTCAGCATTTATTTGCCTCCTGGCTTAATCCCTATAATGCCTCTTTGGCCATGGCTGTGGTAATGGTGATACTTCTATGGCTACCATTGCGCCAAATGTATAAAAGGAATATTTTAATAAAAATTTAAAATATTTCCTTAAAAAACGTTCTCCAAATAGCGGGTTAATTAAGCGAAGAAATTTTTAATAGAATCCATCTATAAATCATAAAAAGGTAATTTAATTGTTTCATAATGTGTAAAAATATACTTATTGAGCTATTGGTTTAATTAAACTAATTCTATATTTTTTTGCAATTTATCTTGATTCATAATATTTAAGGTATAGCTTCTCTTCATACCCTAAATAAGAGTACTATGAAGATTGTCATTCAAATGGTATTACTTTTCATGTTTGGAACAGCAGCTATTGCACAACAGGTTTTTCCTGGAGGGGGCACGGGAAGTTATAATTTAACGCTTCCACCGGATGATTATCCGGGAGGTGTTCAGAGCGGTAATACATTTGATGTAATTGGCGATGGAACAGCAGGAGCAGCATTTATAACGAAAGGGCCTGGTTATACAGGTCCATTTCAGAGTCATCAATGGTGGACTTCTGCTCTATGGAATGTCAATCTTGGCGACGGAACAGACGGTGAAGTTACTTACAGAGGAGACAGCCATTCAGAAAGAATGTATCCTTATCCGATGACACTTACAGCAGTCAGCAGCGGATTTCAAATCGAATATATTCCAAATGCCAATGGTGGTGTAAGCAGTGCAAACCAGGTCAATAACGGGCCTGTGCTCACACACATGCAAGTAGGTTTTATCGGACAAGCATCCACCGCTACCGCGGTGGATGGTTATGGTGACTGGCATGCTAAGTTCAGACAAACTTTTTCAGGAGATGTATTAACTGCGACTGCTGCGAGCGGTTGTCCTTATTTGTTTCTTGAACGATCCGGTAATACTGATATGACCTTCTATAATCAGGGAACCTCCAAATTAAACGCGATCTATACAGATGCCAATGTCAATGCAATTTCAATCACCGCTGACCCGCAGAATTCAGTGACCACTCAAGGTATCATAGGTATATTTTTCCCACCGGGAACAACAATCGGAGGAACATCTATAGCAGGTTATGCCGGAAGTGTTGGAGGTGGCCCAGGTTCATTCAGTGCCAATTTTAATGCTGACATTCCGGATGCCGCCAAATTTATAGCTGTTGCGGTTTTACCTGATGCCAGTCAGGCTACGTTAACTTTGTTTGCGCAACATGCATTTAATTTTATCACGCAGACAACACATACTTATTCATTCAGTGAAGCAAATGCGATGCTCACGACAAATTTTAATGTTACTACTAACAATGTTTATGGAGCAGCGAATACAGGAACACTGCAAGCTTTATACCGTCATCAATGGTTATATTCACCTGAAGCAGGTGGCGCGTTAAATACCGGATTACAGTTTTACTCTCCAAGAGGAGCAATGAAACTCATTAATTCAAACAACTTTCAGACCTTAATGCCACACTTAGGAATTTTACCTAACCTTGGCTGGGCAAATACAGCAAATAAAACTACATTAAATACGTATATTAATAATTACGCTGCGACTGTTACCACTATGGCAACGGTTGCGGATGGTTATAATAAAGATGAATTCATGGAGTTCACCACGAATCTTCAGATCGCGAAACAGATAGGAAACATTCCTGCATTTAATATCATGTTAACTGAACTGCGATCTCGTTTGCAGGATTGGTTAGTTTCTGATGATGCCGACTATAACAGGTATTTTGGTTATAGTCCGTTATTCAACCACATGTCTCATTACCCCAATGGATTCGGGAGTTCAGGAACATTTGTCGATGCCCATTTTCATATTGGCTATATTATCATGGCAGCGGCTATTCTGGCGAGGTACGATTCTAACTTTATTACCAATTATGGCCCGATGGTAGAAACTGTGATCCGCTCTATCGCGAATGAAACCAAAGACATGGTAGATCCCGGTTCTAATGGCGCAATAAAACCATGGTTTCCTTAT
>DATMOV010000025.1:0-7348 GCA_035568055.1 Cytophagaceae bacterium | reverse complement strand
CCGGGCTCATCATCACCCGCGAAAATGCCAATGACAGCAAGTTGTCCAGGCAGTACGACAGGTTCAGAGGCCGTGTAACTTTTCCGATTCACAACCTCACAGGGAAAGTCATTGCCTTTGGAGCCAGGATATTAAAGAATGATAAAAATCAGCCGAAATACCTTAACTCACCGGAAACGGAAGTTTATCATAAGAGCAAAATTCTTTATGGGATCTTTCAGGCAAAAAATTCCATCAGGCAGGAAGAGAATTGTTACCTGGTTGAAGGTTATACCGATGTCATCTCCCTGCATCAGGCAGGAATTGAAAATGTGGTGGCTTCATCGGGAACATCATTGACGGAAGATCAGATCAAACTCATCAGCAGGTATACACCAAATATCACTGTGCTTTATGATGGCGATGCCGCAGGCATAAAAGCATCCCTGCGTGGTACAGACATGATCCTGGAAGCCGGCATGAATGTGAGCGTGGTGGTGTTTCCCAACAATGAAGACCCTGACAGCTATGTCAAAAAAATAGGAGGGACGGAGTTTAAGAAATTTATACTGTCGACTAAAAAAGACTTCATCACTTTCAAGGCAGAGATGTTTATGAAAGATGCGGCGAACGATCCGCTGAAAAGAGCGGAAGCCATCAGGGAAATTGTTGTAAGCATTTCCAAGATTCCGGATTCTATTAAACGCTCCGTTTTCTTTCAGCAGTGCAGCTCCCTTTTGCATATTGATGAAGGCACGCTTATCGCTGAGCACAATAAGATCAAGCTTACAGAAAGAAATAAGAAAAAAGATGTAAGTCCTGCGAACATATTACCACTTCCTGATGATCTCATCCCGGAAGAACTTGAAAAGAAAACTACGGAGCTGGATGTTGCCGGTTTACAGGAAAGAGAGATTATCCGCCTGCTCGTCAACTATGGTTCTGAAATGATGGAAGAGCAGAAGCTCGCTCATTATCTGGTGGAGCAGACTGAAGATGTAGAGTTTCAACATGAGGTATACAAAAAAATTATAAAAATTTTCAGATCGGAAAAATCTTCGGGCAATATTCCGCAGATAGATTTTTTTATCAAACATGACGATACGCAAGTCAGAAAAGAAGCGCTGGAACTTATTTCTACACGCTATGAAATCAGCAATAACTGGGAGATCAAACATCAGATCATCTCACTTAAACCCACTGATGCCCTGGGCAGCCTGGCTTATACAACACTGCTCCGCCTGAATTTCAGAAAGATCCAGGTGATGATTAAAGAAAACAGGCAGGAGCTCTTGAAAGCACAGGAAGAAAATAATGAGGAGGAAGTAACTAAATCTTTAGCTGTACACATGAAGCTTAAGGATATTGAGAAGGAGATTGCGCTGGAGTTGGGAAATGTGGTGTCAAGGTAGTGAGCTATCCGGGGCATAAAATGGCCAATGACAGTGCCCATTTTGTAGCCCACCACTTAATGGGCTACAAAATGGAGGCCGCTCAATAGATAGTATGCTTTCAATAAGTCATCAGATGACTGATAAATCTGGTCATTAAGTAAGTTTTAAGGTGAGTCATCGGATGACCTTAGATTCTTACGGCTATTTTACCCAAAAGCTAAGTACTATAAGGGAGGTATTTTTTGACACTAAGAATACTTGAAGCTTGCCAGTAATGTGTAAGAATGAAATTGTAAGCAAAAATATAAAGAGGGACAAGCACGTCCCTCTTTTATATCTTAAAAATCATAGCTGGTTAAAAAGGGTAATACCCAAAATAAGTACGTGGCTAGTTAATACACAAGTATTTATACTTAATTTTTTAAAGATTCTTCAATAAGTCAAATATATTGTAGTTTTAATGTAATTTTTATTATTATAAAATAGATTACATAGACTAATATACTATTATTATAGATTAAAAAACAAAAATAAATGCTGAATGTAATATTTATAAATTTACATTCAGCATTTTGTTTCTATAAATAACGATTTATGTGAACATCTCTTTAACCACGTTTCTTTTAAGTCTTTTTATATTCGTATTAAACACACTAAGGGCTAGTGATTATGAAACCTATCTATTTAAAAATTCTACTCCATCTGGTTCCAGTATTAATACTAAAGTAAAGCAAATCGGGGAAGTTCACATATGCCATTCAAAAATATTTTATGGAAGAACCGGATATTTCAACGTTCTACACCTCAAATATAAATCCTCTACTCTGCAGAGCCTTATATTTATTTTTGTCGAACTTGAAATAGCGAGCGGCGCGGTGTGCGACATTGGTTTCGGTTTCGTCCAGTCTGATGATCAGGTCCATCGATAGCATTTTCTTTCTGAAATTTCTTTTATCCAGCGTTATGCCCAGAATTGCTTCATAAAGCTTTTGTAACTGTGTGAGTGTAAATTTTTTTGGCAGAAGTTCAAAGCCAATCGGTTGGTATCGTACCCTTCTCTTTAATTTTTCCAGTCCGGTAAGAAGAATTTTATCGTGGTCAAATACAAGTTTAGGTGCCTTTGATAAGGAATGCCAACGTGCATCGCTCGCGAGTGAAGAAGCCTTAAGCTTGTAATCTTCAGTTTTAAGAAGGGCGTAATAAGCTACGGAAATTACACGCCCGAGCGGATATCTGTCTACCTCTCCAAAAGTCATCACCTGCTCCATAAATATATTTGAGAGGCCTGTAAGTTCTTCCAGTATTCTATTGGCGGCATGGTCCAGATCTTCCTCGGGCTCTACGAATCCTCCTGGCAGCGCCCACATACCTTTTGAAGGCTCAGCCGCTCTTTCTATAAGAAGGATTTTAACTTCATGCTCATCAAATCCGAAGATGACGCAGTCGACGGAAAGAGAATTCAGATATTTTGACATGCTTGGATTTTATATATTAATATATAATTATTCATCGTATCAAATAGCAATATTTTGATTTGTATTTATATTATGCAAGGTATGAAATTTGCAGTATCTTATTCAAGCTGATGCTGTAATTAAATCCATAAGATTACCCTGCCTGTTATTGAGCATTTTCAGGGTATCCGGCGGACCTGGTTTTTTGGATATGATGGGAAACATTGTTTATAAGAAACAATAATCAAATGACAAAGACCAAAAAAAATGCCAGTACCAAATCAGGAAGTGCTTAGCAATTGACATGATCAGTTGGCAAAATTTAATAAACAGAGAGATTTAAGAGTTGTGCTCAGTCTAAGATCTAAAGTCTTATTTTATATATACTGATTAATAATATTTTCGAAACGCTCCTGTTTACCGCTGATTTGTTGAGGCTCATCATTTTTGATGGCGATATCTCTGAGCTCTTCGAAGCTGAGTTGTCCTTTTTCAAATTTTGCGCCATCGCCATTGTCGAAGGAGGCGTATCTTTCTTTTCTTAATTTTTTATAATCTGAATTCTCAAGAATGTTATCGGAGATAAGTAACGCGCGGGCAAATATATCCATGCCTCCGATATGCGCGTGAAAGAGATCTTCCAGGTCTGTAGAGTTTCTTCGGGTCTTGGCGTCAAAATTTACGCCGCCTGATTTAAATCCGCCGCCTTCAAGTATCACCAGCATGGCTTCAGTGATCTCATATATATTGTTGGGAAATTGATCTGTGTCCCAGCCATTCTGATAGTCGCCGCGATTCGCATCTATGCTGCCAAGCATTCCCGCGTCAGCGGCCACTTGTAGTTCATGTGAGAAGGTATGCAGTGCAAGGGTTGCATGGTTTACTTCTATATTCAATTTGAAATCATTCAGCAGATCATATTGTCTGAGGAAGCCTATTACCGTTGCACAATCGAAATCATATTGATGTTTGGATGGTTCCATAGGTTTAGGTTCTATGAGGAATGTTCCCTTAAAGCCGATCTTTTTTCCGTAGTCCCTCGCCATTTGCATGAACCTGCCCATATGCTCTAGTTCACGTTTCATATTCGTATTAAGCAGGGACATATAGCCTTCTCTTCCTCCCCAGAAAACATAATTTTCTCCTCCGAGCGCGACTGTTGCATCAAGCGCGGCTTTGATCTGTGCGCCGGCATGAGCCAGTATGTTGAAGTCAGGGTTGGTAGAAGCGCCATTCATATAGCGCGGATTTGAGAAGCAGTTGGCTGTTCCCCATAATAATTTAACCCCGGATTCTTTTTGTTTTATTTTGGCATAGTCAACCATTGTCTGCAGATTTTTTTCAGATTCGGTCAGGGAACTTCCTTCAGGTGCTATGTCGAAATCATGCCAGCAGTAATATGGAACGCTGAGTTTAGTGATGAACTCAAAGGCGGCATCCATTTTGTCTTTGGCCATTTGAATAGGATTGCTGCTTTGCATCCATGGAAATTTTTTTGTTCCGGGGCCGAAGGGATCTCCGCCTGTACCACAGAAGGTATGCCAGTACGCTACTGCAAAACGTAAGTGCTCCTTCATCGTCCTGCCGGCCACCATTCTATTTTCATCGTAATACCTGAAGGCAAGAGGATTTTTGGATTCACGCCCTTCAAATTTTATCTGGCTGATGCCTGGAAAGTATTCTTTGCTTCCCATTATTACATTCGTTGTTGAAGGCTTTTCTTTAAGCGCTGACATTAGATTTTATGTTTACAATAATTTATTAAGGATCTTGTACCAGTCATCGTAAATTTCTTTGTATTCTTTGGCCTTGGTTGTATCAGGCGATATAGTTTCTATGGCTTCAAGGCCGATAAATGCCTCTTTGGTATTTTTGTAAATTCCTGCGCCCACGCCTGCGCCACGCGCACAACCCTGCGCGCCATCGGTATTGTATAATTTCAGTTCGGCCCCGGTCAGGTTGGCAAATGCTTCTTTAAAGATTGGGCTCAGGAACATATTGGCTTTTCCGGCTTTCACGGTTCTTACCTCTAGCCCCATGTCTTTGATAATATTTATTCCATGGTTGAGGAAGAAAACAATTCCTTCCTGAGTGGCTCTTAAAATATGTGGTACTTTATGCGTATTGAATCTTAGGCCATGCATGGAGAAGCCGAGGTCTTTATTTTCAAGAGATCTTTCTGCGCCATTTCCAAAAGGGAAAATTCTTAATCCTTCCGAACCTACTTTAATTTCAGAAGCGAGTTTGTCCATTTCCTGGTAGCTCAGCTTTGAAGAAGCAAGCAGGGTATTTCGCATGTAGCTATTGAGTATACCGGTTCCATTGGTGCATAACAGAACTCCATGTCTTGCATGGGAGGTGGTATGGTTAACGTGCGCAAAAGTGTTTACCCTGGATTTGTCATCAAACAAAGGTTTCTCGCTGATGCCGTATACGATGCCTGCCGTGCCGGCGGTAGCGGCTACCTCACCAGGCTCAAGTACATTGAGTGAAAAAGCGCTGTTTGGAACATCACCTGCTTTGTATGAAATAAGGGTTCCTTTATTTAATCCAAGTGTTTCGGCGGCCTCTGAACTTAATTTTCCATGAACAGTAAAAACCGGAAGTGCTTCAGGAAAAAGATTTTTGGATAAACCATAATTTTCAAGCACCAGATCAGCGAGTTTCTGTTCTTTAAAATCCCAAAGTATCCCTTCGGACAAGCCGGTAATGGTCGTACTGATTTTGCCGGTTAACTTCATGCCCAGGTAATCGCCCGGAAGCATGATCTTATGAATTTTTTTGTAAAGTTCTTTTTCGTTTTCTTTTACCCACTTTAGTTTCGAAGCTGTAAAATTTCCGGGAGAGTTAAGAAGATGGGTAAGGCATTTCTTTTCGCCGATTTGTTCAAAAGCTTGTTCTCCATAAGGTACTGCCCGGCTATCGCACCATAATATAGCTGGCCTGAGAAGGTTCTGATGTTGGTCTACCAACACCAGGCCATGCATCTGGTAAGAAATGCCAATTGCCTTGATGTCTTCTTTTTTAACCTTTGAACCGGCCATAACAATTTTAGTCGCGATGACCAGGTTATCCCACCACATTTCCGGGTTTTGCTCCGCCCACCCTGGCTTAGGAGCGCTGATCGGCATTTCGGTGGCAGGTGAAAATGTTGATGCAATTACTTTGCCTGTTGCCGCCTCTATAAGTGAAGCTTTTAAAGAAGAAGTGCCCAGGTCATAACCTATCAGATACATAACAAATCAAGTTTAGCGTAAAAAATAAAATAAGTAAACAGATGAATATAAAATTCTTAATAATCTATCAATATTTATTCAAATTGCGAATTCGTAAAAAGGATTAAATATTTTCAAAATAATGATAAAAAATGGATAAATTGTAATAAGCACGCTGCTTCTTTATCTCATGTCAGAATTTCCTTCCCGTACGATAGTTCACATGGATCTTGATTCATTCTACGTTTCAGTCGAATGTATTCGCGATTCCTCATTAATAGGTAAAGCCATTATAATTGGAATGGATTCAGTAAGAGGTGTTGTAGCTTCATGCAGCTATGAGGCCCGTATGTTTGGCGTACATTCTGCCATGCCAAGTAAGCAAGCGAAACAGCTTTGTCCTCACGCTGTTTTTATTCCTCCCGACATGGAGAAGTATTCAGAATATTCAGCACTGGTAAGAAAAGTGATAGAAGACAGGGCTCCCCTTTTTGAACAGGCTTCTATCGATGAGTTTTACCTGGATATTTCGGGAATGGATAAATTCTTCGGCTGCTATAAGTGGACAACCGGATTACGGGAAACAATCATCAAAGAAACAGGGCTGCCGATTTCTTTTGGTATGTCTTCCAATAAAATGATTTCCAAGATAGCCACGAATGAGTCCAAGCCTAACGGGCAAAGGCAGATATTGCCAGGTACGGAAAAAGAATTTTTAGCGCCTTTGTCTGTGGGGACAATGCCTGGCATAGGAGCGAAAACGGAAGAAGCCCTAAGACGTATTAATTTATTGACGCTTGGCGACCTTGCGCGCATGAAATCCGAAGTCATGGAAGAGGCATTTGGCAATGGCGGCAGATCCCTTTGGGAAAGGGCCAATGGAATTGACGATACTCCTGTCTATCCTGATGCTGAAAGAAAATCAATTTCTACCGAACATACATTTACTGATGATACCCGCGATGAGAAGTTTTTAAAGCGCCTTATTATAAAAATGGTGGAAGAGCTTTCTTTCTCGATACGTAAAGAGGAGAAGCTTACAGGTTGTGTCACCATTAAAATAAAATATGCTGATTTCGAAGTGAAGACTATGCAGCGCAGCATTTCCTATTCCTCATCCGATCAGATCCTTTTTAAACACGCTACAGAACTTTTTGATGAGCTTTATTCCCGAAGGAAAGCCATAAGGCTGATGGGAGTGAGGTTCAGTAATTTTGTAAGGGGCTCAAGACAGATCGACTTATTTGAGGATACCACCCAAACTATCAAGCTCTACCAGGCGATGGATAAAATCAGATTTAAGTTT
>DATMOV010000024.1:0-3039 GCA_035568055.1 Cytophagaceae bacterium | reverse complement strand
GTAAAGCTGGAATCCGTCTTTAGGGGTCTTATGCTCAAAACCCAGAGAATAGTCGGGCATTACCACAAGCCTTTGCTTAAAAGGCGGGAAGATTCCCCCTGATGCGAATTCGCCTTCAAAACCAATGGCCAGTGGGTCATTACTGCTTAAGCTGTCAATCCTAAACGGAGGGATTTTGAATTGCATCGTTGTATCATAAGCTCCACCGGCAATCTGAGATTTATTAAAAAAAACAGTAGCCCCGGTTTTGGCATCAAAAATAGGATATTCAGCGAGCTTCTTTCTTCCGGATTTATTATTAGGCTTATTAATATAAAGTGTTCCGGAGGAATATTTCAATTCGTTGCCCAGTACCCTTGCTTTTTTATTATCCTTAGTTTGCCTTTGGTCTTTATCATTCAAGCCACTGGGCTGAGTTTTCGCCACATTCTCATCCACGGCTAGCTTGATCTCATCAATTTTAGGCAAGTGAACCAGGAAACTATCATATACAAATCCGAAATTTTCACCTATAAACTGGAAGTTTTGGGTATTAATTTTGCCATCGCAAATAAAATCTCTATTCTTTAGAAACTGAACCTGCCTGCCTTTAGGTACAATAAATACATTAAGTGAGTCACTCAGGAATATTTTATCTACACCGCGCACCAAAAGTATATGAGTGTTAAAATCAAGGGTTGAACTTGGCCCATCAGGAGAAATAGAAACGAGACTGATATTATCATAATCAGACCGGTCTCTTTTAGCTGCTACATAGTGCAATGCTTTTGGTCTTAGCTTAATAAAGCCGCTTCGTGAATTATAGTCAATATAGCCAAGTTTCATTAGATAATACATGGCGCTTTTAACTGTGTTAACTTCCAGCTTATATGCCTTTGCCAGATCTTCAGCGGAGAATGCATCTACCCTTTTATTATTTGTAGGGCTCCGCCTGTAGGCTTTATCCGTTTCCGCATCAGAATATCCCACTGCTAGTTGTAAAGGATGAAAACGATATATCCCCTGAATCGCGGAATATTTATTTGCCTGATAATATCTTACGGATTCGAAAACGGCGGCAACCTGATTCTTGGCATTGATAATGGTAAAGTCGAATGAATTAGTACCCAGATCCCATATGCCGGCATCAAGGGTCATTTCTATTTCATGATATGAATCTATAAATGGGGCATACTTAAAATTGGTATGCTTACGAACCCTGAGCTTTGTATTTGTTTTATTATACTTAAATATAATTCCAGGATGATAAATCGAATCATTTCCCATATAAAATACAAAGCTGGAAATATCTGCTGTTATGAGAGAATCTCCAAGCTCAAATCTATTGGACACTGCTTTAACCCTTATCGTATCATCTTTAAGGATTTTTATGGTTGAATAACCCTCGTCAATAGAGGAACTGAATATCCTTTTCCCTGCCAGTGATAAGCCACCCTGGTAAAGAATATTCTGGCCCAATCCTTTTACAGGAATATTTGCGTTAAAAGATTTAAATCTTGGGTATGCCGCATCGTTAGCATCTTTATGTTTGTGGCTATTGTATTCGAATATTCCTTCCACTATTGAATCTGTTCTGGCAGGATAATGAAGTTTTGCGCCTTCTGAATATACCTTCGTACTCTGGAAAGTGAAGTTGTATTCTGCTAACTCGCAATAAATTTCAGAAGATGCCATTCCGGCTATACTCCAGTCAAATTTGCCACCCTTTCCCACGTACAGATTATTCTTAAGCATGGCCGCGCCTGTGGTACCTTGCAATTTTGATGAATCGTATGGGGTCACAAAAAAGAAATCAGCGTTCTCAAAATAGATCACAGCTCCGTCTACAGGTGGTTGTGGAGGAGCGGTATAACCAACATTTAAAACAGTTGCATCAATATTGGAATTGATGTCCTCGCTATCCTTCTTTTTGGGCTCTTCATTAACAGTACCCCAGTCATCCTGCTGTTGCTGCGGATTGTTAATGTCTTTGAAAACATCTTCCTTTTTCGCTGTGTCTTGTTGGTTCTGCTGATCAACATAGGCGGGATCATATTTATCAATCGCTCCTGACATATACCGGAATCTGAATGTACCTCCGCTTACCCTGAGTGTATTGAAATTTGATTTGTACAAGAATCCTTGTTCCAGAAACAGACGTATTGTCCCATATAAATTGGTGAGTTGTTTACCATCATTATCGTCAATGGTCCTTTCGAAAATATATAGTAGGGTATCAAAGTCTGAAGTGGGAAGGTTTTTATTTTTTGCCGCGTTTAAAACAGCAAAATAATCTGTAAGCTGGGAGGTGATTTTTAATTTCTTTGATTTGGCGAGCTTTACTGATACTTCAATGATCCTCTTCTTCTGGCTTTCATTAAACCCTCCGTTCCATAATCCATTGAAAGTGCCGGCCACCTGAATAGCGCTTTCCAGTTTGGTATTCCCCAACACGCTTGTTACATCTTGCGGAAACTTTACCGGATCTTCAGAAAATTTAAATTGCGCGTTAACTGCCAGTGAGAAGCAGAGGAAAGCAGCGGTAAGTATCCTTCTCAAAACCATAACTTACAATATCATTATTTTTTCTTGAAAATTAAAGAAGCCCAGCGGTTTTTTTCGTTGTCGCCGGATTTCCGGAGTGAATATTTCTCCGCAATGTTTATCAGGTCATCACAATCATGGGTATAAAAGCCACTCAACATCAATATTCCCCCTGAACTTAGCTTTTCCGCATAAGATGAAATCTCTGTCATCAATACATTTTTGTTAATATTTGCCAGGATAATATCATATACCGGCAACGGCAGCTTTACACTTTCTATATCGCCCAAAGCAGTAAATATATTGTGGCAGCGATTGAGCAAAATATTCTCCCGGAGATTTTCAAAAGCCCAGTCTTCCACATCGAAAGCGGTTATATGCGCAGCTCCGAGCTTTGAGGCCATGATGGCCAGAATACCTGTGCCGCTGCCCGCATCCATAATATTTTTTCCAGCATGGTCAATGCCAAGTTGGTTTTCGATCATCATGGATGTTGTTTCATGATGACCGGTGCCG
>DATMOV010000023.1:0-12680 GCA_035568055.1 Cytophagaceae bacterium | reverse complement strand
CTGGGATGAAGCGCGAAGAGCGCCAAGCAGAGAGAATTTGTTGTTGGATGCCCAGCCTCCGATCATGATCCCATAAACGCCAATAGATACCACAGCAACTACATACAGAATCCCTACATTGATATCAGTGATCTGTAATGAAACAACTCTGTCGAACATATATAAAGGTTGTCCCCACGGAATAACCGCGCTTGTCATACAAGCCGTGATCATCGAAATAGAAGGGCCGAGTATAAACAGTGTTTTATTTGAGGAAGCAGGAATAATCTCTTCCTTCATGAAGAATTTTACTCCGTCAGCCAGAGGTTGCAGTAATCCGAAAGGGCCAGCTCTGTTTGGTCCTATTCTGTCCTGCATTACGGCAGAAACCTTTCTTTCCGCCCAGGTGCTGTACATGGCGATCACCAGAGAAATAGTAAAGACTATAACTATTAATACTAATTTATCTATCAGAACAAATTCCATGAATCTAATTCGTTAATTTTTTATCTATTTCTAAATTATGACCTATTTTGTATTTATTCTGTGAGATGACGGAATGCCTGTTTATATCGGCAACGCCTTCGATCGTCCAGGCTGCAGGATCTTTCTTTTCAAATCGACAATCGTTGCAGATGAAATCAATAATCTCACTGTATTTGTCAGTTCTTGCAGTTACTCTGAATATCTCATTTCCATGCATCCAGACCACCACTTTTCCTGCACACTTAGGACAGTCGCGATGCGCATTCATTGGTTTCAGGAACCAAACACGGCTTTTGAAGCGGAAAGTTTTATCTGTGAGAGCACCTACAGGACAAACATCGATCATGTTTCCTGAAAAATCATTCTCTACAGCGTTTTGGATATATGTTCCTATTTCAGAACAATCGCCTCTGTTCAACACTCCGTGTATCCTGTGGTCAGTAAGTTGGTTGGCAACATATACACAGCGATAGCACAGGATGCACCTGGTCATGTGTAACTGGATCTTCGTGCCTATATCGATACGTTCAAATTTTCTTCTTTCTTCCTCATACCTGGTTTTTGCAGCGCCATGCTCGAAGGCAAGATTTTGCAGGCTGCATTCTCCGGCCTGGTCACAGATCGGGCAATCCAGCGGGTGATTGATCAAGAGCATTTCAACAATGCCTTTTCTCGCTTCAAGCACTTCTGGTGATGTGAGGTTCTGAACCACCATGCCATCCTGGGCAGGAGTGGAGCAGGATGCAACAAGCTTAGGCATAGGACGTGGGTCCTTAGCTGAGCCTGCTGATACTTTTACCAGGCAGGTTCTGCATTTTCCACCACTGCCTCTTAAATTTGTGTAGTAGCACATAGCCGGTGGAACCAAGTCCCCGCCAATTTTTCGTGCAGCATTGAGAATGGTTGTTCCATCTTCAACTTCTACTTCAACGCCATCTATTGTTACTTTCATAGTTATGATTAAAACAAATTCATTAACTCAATACCAATTCTTTTTTATAATCATCCATATGCGCTAACCTGCCTTTTACTTTGTCAGGATGCTTTGCATGGAATTCAAATTCTTCTCTAAAGTGTCTGATGGCACTCGCTACAGGCCATGCTGCTGCGTCACCCAGCGGACAAATTGTGTTACCTTCTATTTTTTTTGCGATGTCAAGAAGTAAATCTAAATCACTCATGTGGCCATGTCCGAATTCCAGCCTGTGCAGCACTTTTTCCATCCATCCTGTTCCTTCACGGCAAGGACTGCATTGTCCGCATGATTCGTGATGATAGAATCTAGCGAAGCTCCACAGGTTTCTAACGATACAGGTTGTTTCATCCATGGCAATGAATCCGCCGGAGCCCAGCATCGTTCCACTGGCGAAGCCCCCGTCAGATAAAGACTCATAGCTCATGAGCCTTGCTTCGCCCTTAATATTTTTATAGAATAATTCTGCGGGTACGATCGGCACTGATGAACCTCCGGGAATGACAGCTTTAAGCCTGTGACCTTTTCTTATCCCTCCACAATATTCATCAGAGTTCAGGAATTCATCAACCGGTAATCCAAGATCAATTTCATAGACACCTGGTTTATTAATATGTCCGCAGGCAGAGATTAATTTTGTTCCGGTAGATTTTCCTATACCAATTTTCGCATACTCTTCGCCGCCCATGTTGAGAATGGGTACAACGGCTGCCAGTGTTTCTACATTGTTAACCACTGTGGGGCAGTTGTAAAGTCCGGATACAGCAGGGAAGGGAGGTTTGATCCTTGGGTTGCCTCTTTTTCCTTCGAGCGATTCCAGTAAAGCGGTTTCTTCTCCGCAGATATAAGCGCCGGCTCCTATGTTGACATATATTTCAAGGTCATAGCCTTTGCCCAAGATATTTTTGCCGAGGAAGCCTTTGTTCTTTGCTTCTGCAATTGCCTTCTCCAGGATTTTGGCGATCCATTTGTATTCTCCTCTTATATAGATATAAGTGGTGTTGGCGCCCAAAGCATAGCTTGATGATATAAGTCCCTCGATCAATATGTGAGGGATCTTCTCCATCAAAAACCTGTCTTTGAAAGTTCCAGGCTCGCTTTCGTCTGCATTGCAAACCAGGTATCTTGGTTTTGTTGATTTTCTGTCGAGGAAACTCCATTTCATTCCGCTGGGAAAACCAGCACCACCACGGCCTCTGAGCCCTGATTTTTTTACTTCCTCCATCACTTCATCCGGAGTTAGCGTCAGCGCTTTTTCAACAGAATTATAACCTCCTTTTGAACGATATATTTCAAAAGTTTCTATGCCTGGTACACTGATATGCTCTAATAATAATTTCCGTCCCATTATATTTCGTATTTAAGATCAGGATTACTTTCGGCTTTGCTGAAGATATCGACGATCTTGTCAATTTTTTCAGGAGTCAGGTTCTCATAATAATATTCACCGATCTGAGCCATTGGTGCTGTGCCGCAAGAGCCAAGGCATTCAACGGCTTTTAATGTGAACTTACCATCGGGGGTAGTTTGTCCGACTTTTATTCCTAATTTATTTTCTGTGTAATCAATAACATCTTCAACACCTTTGAGCAGACATGGCCCGGTTTGGCAAAACTCGATCATACAATGCCCGACGGGTTTAAGATTGTACATCGAATAAAAAGTCGCGACTTCATATACTTCGATTGGTTGTATGCGAAGCAGTGATGCTACATAGTCCATTGCAGGAACACTGAGCCATCCGCCGAATTCATGCTGCGCGATATGCAATAGAGGAAGGAGGGCTGATTTGTGCCTTCCTTCGGGATACCTCGCCATGATCTCTTCCGCTAATTGAAGCTTCTCAGGACTAAATTTAATATCTGATTGTACTGTCTCCATCTTTTTTAATATACCAGGTTGCTTTAAAACTTCCTGTTTTTAACTTAAAACGTATAACCTAAAACTTATTAAGCGTCCATCTCACCTGCGATGAGATTCAGACTACTCATTGTCACCACAGCATCCGATAGTAAAAGTCCTTTGATCATTTCTTCATAAGCCTGATAATAAACAAAGCACGGCCTTCTGAAGTGTAGCCTGAATGGTGTACGGCCTCCATCGCTAACCAGGTAGAAACCCAGCTCGCCGTTAGCCGCTTCTATACTATGATAAACCTCTCCTTTTGGAATCTCGATCTCACCCATTACAATTTTAAAATGGTATATCAATGCTTCCATCTGACTATATACTAATTCTTTTGGAGGAAGGTAGAATTCGGGTACTTCCGCATGGAAAGGGCCTGAAGGCATCTTTGCCAAAGCTTGTTTGATGATGCTCACGCTTTGCCAGATCTCCTCGTTTCTTACCATAAAGCGACCGTAGGTATCGCCATCCGTTCCAACCGGTATTTCAAAATCAAAATCCTGATAAGAAGAGTAGGGATTCATAATTCTTACATCATAATCTACTCCGGCAGCTCTAAGGTTGGGGCCTGTGAAGCCATAGTTAAGGGCACGTTCAGCGGAAATTCCGCCTACGCCAATGATACGGTCAAGAAAGATTCTGTTACGATTGAAGAGTTTTTCAAACTCCTTCATGACAGCAGGAAATCTTTCAACGAATTTATTAATCAGGGCAAAGGCTTTTGGACTAAAGTCTCTTTCAAAACCGCCGATCCGGCCTATGTTAGTCGTTAATCTTGCTCCGCAGATCTCTTCATATATATCATAAATATGCTCTCTTTCCTGCATCACATAAAGAAAGCCTGTAAAAGCGCCTGTGTCAACACCCAGGATACTATTGCAGACAAGATGGTCTGAGATCCTTGCGAGCTCCATGATGATAACTCTCATATAGTCCACCCTCTTTGGAGTTTCGCATTTTATGAGTTTTTCAACTGTCATCTGCCAGCCCAGATTATTGAGAGGTGATGAGCAATAGTTTAAACGGTCGGTTATAGGAGTAATCTGATAGTAAGGCCTTCTTTCAGCGAGCTTTTCAAATGCCCTGTGTATATAGCCAATGGTGGCTTCGGCAGCAACAATTTTTTCCCCATCCATTTTCAGGATATTCTGAAATACACCGTGGGTGGCAGGGTGGGTAGGTCCCAGGTTTAAGGTCGTGAGATGATCCGCCTCTGTCTTTTCAAGTACTATTTTCTTTTCGTCCTTTGTAAGCATTTTTTTAATTTAAAACTCAAAATTCAAAAATTATCTTCCAAACATTGAATCGTCCTTGTCTGTACGGGTAGGATCTTCCAGTGCATATTCTTTTCTCAATGGGAAGTAATCCATTTCATCCATATTGAGAATTCTTTTAAGGTTCGGATGTCCTTTAAATATGATTCCGAAGAAATCGTATGTTTCTCTTTCCATCCAGTTGGCCGCGGAAAATACAGGTGTTGCTGAATCTATCCATGGGTCTGATTTAGGAAAGAAAGCGCGCAGCCTGACCCTTTTATTTTTAGTCATATTCTGGAGGTGGTAAATCGCCGCCATTTCTTCATTTGGGTCAGGGTAATGGATGCCGGTGAGGTCGGTTAAGAATGTGAATCCGAGTTCTTTATCATTATATAAATACTGGAGTATTTCAAGGATATTTTCGCGTTTGATATTCAATGACAGAAGATTGTATGATTCATCCGTGGAGAGAATTTTTTCTCCGAATTTTTCTTTGAGCTTATCCGCGATTCTCTGATTTGCAAGTTCTTCCATTTATTTTATTCCGTAAGAAGCCAGTAATTGTTTGTATTCAGGTTGTTCTCTTCTGTTGATTGGTTCATTCGCTACAAGATCCTGGATTCTCATCAGGCCGTCTATGATCTGTTCTGGCCTTGGAGGACATCCCGGAACATAAACATCAACTGGAATTACTTTATCTATTCCCTGAAGAACGCTGTATGTATCAAATATGCCGCCGCTTGAGGCGCATGCACCTACTGCCATCACCCATTTTGGTTCAGCCATTTGTTCGTAAACCTGGCGAAGTACCGGGCCCATCTTTTTTGCAATAGTTCCCATCACCATCAATAGATCTGCCTGACGTGGGGAGAAACTAGGCCTTTCAGCGCCGAATCTGGCAAGGTCATAATTGGATGCCATCGTAGCCATAAACTCGATCCCGCAGCAGTAGGTAGCAAATGGCAAAGGCCAGAGTGAATTTTTTCTTGCCAGCCCGACAGCTTTATCAAGACTTGTTGCAAAAAAACCAGGACCTTCGACGCCTGTTGGTGACTTAACTATTTCTACCATATCAATAAGTTCTAAGTTTTAAGTGAAATTCCTTTAATTTAAAATTCCTGTCCTACAGGCAGGCAACACTTAAATTCTAATTATTCCCATTCCAGGGCACCTTTTTTAATTACGTAGAAAAAGCCTACCAGGAGTGTGCTCATGAATAGCAACATTTCAAGGAAGCCATTAATTCCCATCTCCAATTCAAATTCTTTGAAGTTCACTGCCCATGGATAAAGAAAAATAACTTCTACATCAAAAAGCACAAAGAGAGTAGCAACAAGAAAGTATTTGATGGAAAACTGCATCCGTGCATTTCCAACTGAAAAAATACCGCTTTCGAAAGCTTCCAGTTTATGTTTGGAAGTTACTTTTGGGCCCAGCCACCAGCTTGACAGTAAAGTGACGCAAACAAAGCCCAGCGCAACCATTAATTGCAGACCGATGGGAACATAAGGATTAAATTCTTTCATTTTAAAATACCTGTTTAATCTAATTTATCAATCAAAAATATTGAACCCCGAATTGAACGATCTATAGCAAGATAATAATCTTATTACTCTTTAAAAAAGGAAAATAAAGGTTACCAGAATAATCGTTCTTTTTGGGTTCATTAGACAGAAGTAAAATTA
Organism: Cytophagaceae bacterium; assembly: GCA_035568055.1. GTDB lineage: Bacteria > Bacteroidota > Bacteroidia > Cytophagales > Cytophagaceae > DATMOV01. The sequence continues at coordinate 6,396 of DATMOV010000023.1, read as the reverse complement.
GATAAAATATCCCTAAAAAATACTTTTTAGGGATATTTTACTCAGATTTTAATGCATTTTTTCACCCTGAATAATTATATAGGCTTAAATATTTATTGAATTTTAGTCATACGTTTTAATTTAATGTTTATTTTTACGTCAAAAATTACACCTACGTGGACAGTTATAGTCGATACCTCATTACCCTCAATGCCTCCAGTTTGAAAATAGTGTACATATGTTTTTAGACATATTTATAACCTTAATACTGGTATTTTTAAATGGTTTTTTTGTTGCAGCCGAATTCGCTTTAGTGAAGGTGAGAGCCTCCCAGCTTGAGATAAAAGCGAATGCCGGAAACCATACAGCAAAGATTGCACTTAATATTTTAAAGAGCCTGGACGCTTATCTTTCCGCTACACAACTTGGAATTACCCTTGCCAGCCTGGGATTGGGATGGATAGGCGAGAGTGTTGTAACCAGGATCATTCTTAATTCAATGTCTATTCTGGGGATCGATATAAATCCTGCTATTGTGCATACAATAGCAATTGGAATGGCATTCACCCTTATTACAATTATGCATATTGTATTTGCAGAGCAGGCGCCTAAGACTATGGCAATTCAGAAGGCCGAAAGCTTTGCGCTCGCCATCGCATACCCGCTCAGGGTATTTTATCTTGTTTTCAGGCCTTTTATATGGATGCTGAACGCATTTTCAAATTTATTTCTTAAAATATTGGGCTTTCCGAATAGAAATAAACTTGAAACTCACAGTTCGGAAGAGTTACAATTTCTTCTGGACCAGGGGAAAGTTTCAGGTGCTTTACAGCCTACCGAGCATGAGCTGATTAAAAATGTATTCAATTTTAACCTGATCACTGCCAGGCAGATCATGACGCCCCGTACAAGCATCAGAGCGATAGATTATGAATTGCCCCAGGATGAAATCATTAATACCATCATCGCAGAAGGATATTCCAGAATGCCCGTATTCAAAGAAAATACAGATAATATTGTGGGCATAGTTTATACGAAGGATATACTTAAAATGATCAACCAAAAAAACAAGGTTGATTTTAATGATGCTATCAGACCACCTTATTTTATTCCTGAAACCAAAAAGATCAGTGAGTTGCTTAAAGAACTTCAGGCCAAACATATGCATATGGCCATTGTTATGGATGAATTTGGCGGAGTCGCCGGCATAGTTACCATTGAAGATATTATTGAAGAGCTTGTGGGGGAAATACAGGACGAGCATGATGAGGAAGCCCCATTTGTGGAAAAAATAAATGATAAGGAATATGTAGTAAATGCTCTTTCGATGATAGAAGATGTCAATGAATATCTGCCGATCTCATTACCGAAGAGCAATGAATATGAGTCAGTTGCAGGCCTTGTAAATGTCGCGTTCGGTAAAATTCCTGACCTGAATGAAAAGGTCACATGGGGAGACTATGAAATAACGGTATTGAAGAAATCAAAGCAAAGTGTACTGGTCGTAAAGCTAATCCTGAAAGTTACATTAGAAACAAAAGTTGGCAGATAATAATAATCCGGTATGGAAAATCCGGACCCTTTCTTATCTCGATTTGCCAAAGCGGAGCCAATGCAAAGACTTGCCGCAGTTGTAATAGATCTCTTTGTGATGGGTGTTTCAGCATCTGTTATTAGTTTCTGCCATATAGTTACTAATTTTCCAATCCTGTCATTATGATTTTTTCTGCGGATAGGAAGCGTTTCGGAGACCGCTGGCAAAAACAATTGTGGTAATGGATAAAAAAACTTGATCGAATAATCTGGAAAACAGACAAAAATTATTTTTTTAGTGGCGCAAGCAAATAGCTAAGCCCGTTTATTTTTATTTCATAAATAGTGGCCAGTTGCATACCAAGCTTACCCGCTGGGAAACCTTCCTTTTGAAACCATTCCAGATAACTTACAGGAAGGTCGCATAATAAAATGCCTTTGTATTTTCCGAAAGGCATCTTCATTGTTACGAGTGATTTTAAGATTTCTGGATTAGAGGAAATGGATTCGTCCATACGGTAATTTATCTATAAAACTTAATACAAAACAAGAGTAGCACTAAAAAGAAAAACCCGAGCGATTTTTCCTTTACTTTATAGTTCTATTCACGTACTTGTTTTAATGATGTGGTTTAGTATCAATGAAATGTTTTTCATGATAATGAATATCGTCATCATGTTTTTTTCTGGTCTCTGACCACCAAAGTATAAATGGGGCTAAAACTAATATAATACAACCCATTATAATCCCTGTTTCCGGACTTGAAAGACCTAAAATCGCGCCAGCTATAATTATGATAAGAACCCCTAATACTCCGAAAAACCAATGAATCTTTGCCATCTTTGCCATAATACATTTCCCCCCTTATTTAATAAATGTATAACACATTATAAAACCTTCTCTTTTTTAACATAATTCTTTAAGGTAAAGTTTATAGTGCACATAGAAACGAATAGTTAAAGAAGAGATAAAATATGTGTAATGTGAGCTGTTCTTTCTGTAGGAATTCATCAATTGTATTAACAGTATAATTTCGCCACTTTTTCAAGCTCAATGTTATCAAGCTTTACAAGTTTATTGTCTGAGTTGTCATATAAGAGCTCAACAAACAGATTACCTAATGAGTAAAGCACAGCGGTTTTATTCTTCAACATTCTCTTTCCTACATATTTTCCTTTAGTCCATACCAGGCGCACTTTACTTTCATGGTTCATACTTGAAAATTCCTGTGGTTTCATTTTTGGATAACTACTCAATTCAAGAATAGTTGGATTATATTAAAAAAAATTCAACGGAGTAAGTGTTTAATCAAATAAAGAATAGGAAGGCTATAGAATTATGCATTATTATAAAAAATGATAATAGATAAGCCATTTGTTAAAAGATCTCGGCCACATCCAGTGGCTTCTGAAGATATTTTATAACATTTGGATAAAGACGAGCCTTTTGTATGTCTTCCACCTCATCAGAAGAAGAAAGCATATAGACCTGACAGTTTTTGAACTTTGCATGGCTTGATTGGATCTTATCAAGTAATTGAAATCCGTTAATGATAGGCATATTTATATCCAGGAATATCACTTCAGGATATCCTTTGCCCTGAAGTTCTGCATTTTCAAGGAATTTTATGGCCTCCATCGGATCTTCATAAGTGATAATCTCATCCGAAAAATTAATCTTATTTAATATTATCCTGATCAGCAGATTATCCATTTTGCTGTCATCAATCACCAGGATTCTTGAATAACGATTCTTTACCATTTTAAGAGCAATAAAATTAACAAAATCAGAATAAGAATTCGGCAAATATGAAAAAAAATAGGTAATGATTGCGAAAGTTCATTATCTGATGATGTATTTATACTTATTTGATGTTATAACTGTTTTATTCGCTGAAAACAATTGATAAGTGCGGGGGGTTAATCATTAAAGAATTCCCGGCATAAATGAGAAAAGATATATTTGTTTTCAAGCACTTTAAAGAATATGCTTCATTTTGTCTTCTAAGAAACTTTGAGGAGTTGTCCTCCGCCTATATCAATGCTGCAAGAGAACTAAATATTCCATATATGGAATTATTGTCTCATCTATCCGAAAACCAGGTAAATATTTATTTCAAGGAACGTCTTAGATTATTTTTGCAAAGCGCGATAGAGGATAACGGATTGACGGAAGTTTACTCTATTGTTCACAACTGGCGGGAAGGGAAGCTGGCTTCGAATGTAAATAAATACAATATCAAACCCTCGGATATTCTGCTGGCTTTTGCAGCCAGAAAGAATGCACTATTAATGCATTTGCCAAAATTCACAGATGATATCAATACCGCACTATCCATTGTAGAAGAGCTGAATAAATTCAACCTTAATCTGGAAGATATTATTTTTCAGGCCTACATAGAAGTGCAACAGGAATCAGTCCATAAAAAAAACAAAGAGCTGCAGAAAACAAATGTTAAACTTCAAAAAGAACTCTTCGAAAAAATCGATGTGGAGAAAGGGTTAAGGCTTGAAAAAGAATTTTCTGAAACACTTATTGATAATTCCATTGATGGGATTTTCGCCTTTGATAAAGAAATGAAAATCACTGCATGGAATAAAACCTTGGAGATTCAGAATGGGTTTATGAAAAAAGAGATAGTAGGCAAAAATCTTTTCGAAATATTTCCTAACTATAAAGGAACTGAAGAAGGCACAGCCATTGAAGATGTGCTAACGGGGAGAAGAATGAATTTCGGCAATGTCCCTTATAAATGGAAAAGGGGGTTCTATGAAATGAATATTATTCCTTTGCTTAACGGCAAGAATCAGATTACAGGCGGATTGATTATTATTCATGATATTACCGAGCGCAAGCTTTATGAGGACAAGCTGATGAACCGTGAAATTCAGCTTAAAGAGGCTCAGGAAATCGCCCATCTGGGAAGCTGGGAATGGAAAGTGAAAAGCCATATGATTAACTGGTCAGACGAACTGTACAATATCTTCGGATATAAGAGGGAAGAGGTGAAGGTTTCTCAGGAGCTTTTATTTAAGCATATCTTTCCACAAGAACTTATCAAACTCACCAATATAATTCAGCTGGCTTTCCAGAATCATGAACCATTCGAGTCTGAAATTAAAATTAAAAGAAAAGATGAAGAGCAAAGGATTCTTCTTGTTAAAGGCAGGGTGCAGGTTTTCAATAAAACAGTATTTCAGATGATGGGCATCGCGTTGGATATCACTGAAAGAAAAGTAGCCGAAGAAGAACTTAGCAGGAAAAACCAGGCTTTGCATGAAAAAAATCAGAAGTTGCAAGAGGCCGAGCAGGAACTGATTAATATTAATAATGAACTAGAAAAAAGGGTATGGGAAAGAACAGAACAGCTGTCAAAAATCAATAAAGATCTTAAGCGCGAGATTTCGGAAAAGCAAAAGGCAGAACTAGCCTTACAGCAAAGGAATGACGAGCTGATCAAAACTAATTCAGACCTTGACAATTTTATTTATACAGCTTCGCATGACCTGAAAGCTCCGATCTCCAATATAGAAGGACTTGTCGGAACTTTGAAAGTAGAGCTCAATGATTCTTCCAGTGACGAAGTAAAAAATATTATTGATATGGTCAATCAATCTATTGTTCGATTCAAGGATACGATCCAGGATTTGACAGAGATCACCAAGACTCAAAAGAACTTGCAGGAGGATGTTACGAATATTGATTTGAATTCATTGCTCGAAGAAATTAAATTCAGCATTAAGGATATAGTGAAATCTTCCAGAGCAATTATCAACGCTGATTTCTGTCAGTATCCGGATATAAAATTTTCGAAAGCTAATCTAAAAAGTATTGTATATAATCTGGTGTCAAATGCTATTAAATACAGGGATCATGACCGGATCCCCGAAATTCATATTTCATGCCATAGAGATGGCAGCTATGTGATGATCAAGGTACAGGATAATGGTCTTGGCATTCCCGAAAATCAGAAAGGCAAAATATTTACCATGTTCAAGCGCCTTCACGACCATGTGGAAGGCAGTGGTATCGGGCTATATATCGTTAAAAGGATTATCGACAATAATGGCGGCAGGGTAGAAGTAGACAGTATAGTGGGTGTGGGAACTACATTCAGGGTTTATATTAAAGTGGAGTAGTTGTATATAGCTGTTGTTGGTTTTTAGTATTTGTAGGCGACAGGAGCACAAATAATTGCCTGCTTTTTTTAAATTGAAATCTTGCCTTGTATAAAAAATAGTTGTCAGGTGTGAACCCAACAACTATCAACTGACAACCATCAAACAATTAAGCGAGCGACCTCAAATCAACCGGCACCAGCCTTGAAATACCTTGCTCGATCATGGTGATTCCATATATTACATCGGTACTCGCCATGGTACGTTTGTTGTGTGTCACAATGATGAACTGCGACTCTTCAGAGAATTTCTTGATGATGGTATTGAATTTGTCTATGTTGGCATCATCCAGTGGAGCGTCAACCTCATCGAAGATACAGAATGGTGCCGGTTTTAACAGGTAAATCGAGAACAATAAAGCTACTGCCGTTAAAGTTTTTTCTCCACCCGAAAGCTGATTGATCGTCAGTGGTCTTTTGCCTTTTGGCCTGGCGATAATGTCTATGCTTGAATCAAGCGGATTGTCAGGATCTGAAAGCTTCAGATCGCAGCTGTCTTCTTCAGAGAATAATGACCTGAAAACTCTGATGAAGTTGTCGCGTATTTTAGTAAATGCTTCTATGAATGTATCTTTAGCGATAGCGTCAATTTCATTGATGGTGACCATAAGAGACTCTTTCGCTTTGATCAGGTCTTCTTTCTGGTCTGTGATGAATTTATGCCTTTGCTCAATCTCCTGATATGCTTCCATAGCCATTGGGTTGAT
>DATMOV010000022.1:0-3740 GCA_035568055.1 Cytophagaceae bacterium | reverse complement strand
CCAAATCTCGTCAGTCTCTGGAAACTCCCGGTGGCATGGGCAAGTTACCGCCTCAGGCAATTGATCTCGAAGAAGCGGTGCTGGGTGCGTTGATGATTGAGAAAGATGCTCTTACCAATGTTATAGATATTTTAAAGCCGGAAAGTTTTTATAAAGAAGCCCATCAAAAGATATTCAGCGCTGTAGTAAGCCTTTTCGACCGTTCAGAACCCGTGGATATTCTTACGGTGACTAATCAGCTGAGAAGCACAGGCGAGCTTGAATTGGTCGGTGGCCCTTATTATATCACCGAACTTACTACCCGCGTTAATTCTGCAGCTAATATTGAATACCATGCCCGTATTGTCGCGGAGCAATCTATCAAGAGAGAGTTGATTTCCATAGCTTCAGAAATTCATAAAGACGCTTATGAAGATACCACCGATGTATTTGACCTGCTTGATAAAACTGAACAATCACTGTTTCAGGTTTCAGAATCAAACATCAGAAAAAATTATGCTGAAATGAGATCCATTCTTGGCCAAGCGATTAAAGAGCTGGAAGCCAAGAAAGACCACGAAAATAAATTAACAGGTGTGCCGAGTGGCTTCACCGATCTGGACCGCATCACATCGGGCTGGCAGAAGAGCGACCTTATTATCCTTGCAGCACGTCCTGGTATGGGTAAGACCGCTTTTGTAGTTTCGGCCATGAGAAATGCAGCGGTAGATTTTAAGAAACCCGTTGCTATATTCTCCCTGGAAATGTCATCCATTCAATTGGTCAATAGATTGATTTCAGCCGAGGCTGAGATCGAAGGTGAAAAGATCAGGAAAGGTTCTTTGGAGGAATATGAGTGGACACAGCTTCACCACCGGATATCAGGCCTTTCTACAGCGCCTATTTATATTGATGACACCCCCGCGCTTTCTATCCGTGAGCTTCGCACAAAATGCCGCAGGCTTAAACAGAAAAGTGATATTCAGATGATCATCGTGGATTATCTCCAATTGATGACTGGCGAAGGAAATTCAAAAGGCAGCATGGGGAACAGAGAGCAAGAGATCGCCTCTATTTCCAGAGCATTAAAAAATATAGCCAAAGAATTGAATGTTCCGGTTATCGCTCTTTCTCAGTTAAGCCGTTCGGTTGAAACAAGAGGAGGGGATAAGCGCCCGCAATTATCCGATTTGAGAGAGTCCGGCGCTATTGAACAGGATGCTGACATGGTGATCTTCCTTTACAGGCCCGAATATTACAAGATTGACGAAGATGAAATGGGCAATTCATTAAAAGGAGTAGGAGAGGTGATTATTGCCAAGAACAGAAACGGAAGCCTTGACAATGTATTCCTGAGGTTCGTTGGCAAATACACAAAATTTTCTGACCTTGACAGAAATGATTTCTCTTCCGATTCATTCGGTAAATCGACTTTCGATGCCGCAGCGGCAAAAACTTTCAGCAGCAGAATTAATGATAAAGGTGATAAGCCTAAAGACGGAGGAGATGAGCCGGTGCCGTTTTAATCACATCATTTGAAGTTCTTTTTTAACTAAGCAGTTCTAATATTCAATAAATCCCGAAGCTTATTCTTATTCAGGGGTTTATTCAAATAATATAAATGGCCCATTTTTCGCAATACTTCAATATCACTCTTGGAAAAAGTATTACTCAAAATAATAACTCTGGTTTTTTCTTTGCCGAGGAAAGCAAGTTTTTCAAACTCCTGTAAAAATTCAAAGCCATCCATTACCGGCATATTAATGTCCACCAGCAGAATATCAGGCAAACAGTGATTTTTTAATTTGTATTCATTTAGGAAGGTTAAGGCCTCCTTTCCATTTCTTGCAATGCAGATCTTTTTGCAGACTTTGTTCTTTCTCAGAATTTCACGGTTGATGAAATTACAAATAGGATCATCATCTACAAGCAAGATGCAGTTGTAGTTTTTCATACATGGTCAGTTAGAACTTAAATAAAAGCCCCCACGGAAAACCGTGAGGGCATAACCGGGAAATTATGAATTATAATTAGCCTTTTACTTAACCTTACCGTAAAGGAACGAATGTAAAATTAGGCCTTGATTAGATTGAAATTAGATTCTGGTTAGAATTTTGAAATGTGGAATAAGTTAGATTTTATTGATTTTAAGCTGTAGACTGCTTGCGAACCTCATCCGATGACTCACTTACAATCAAAGAATAAAGTATAATTTATCGGTCATCGAATGGGTATTTTGGATTCACTCTCAGTTTAGTCATTCGATGACTAATCCAAAGAGAGTCTTTATGGTTTATGGTGAGTTCTTTTTTTGCTCTCGTTTTTCTATTCTCCAACCATCACAAAAGCCCCCCAATAATAAGGCTCTGGAAATTCTTTCTTTAAAGAAAGCTGCGCATTTCGGAATGCTGATGCTTTATTCCCGGTTTTGATCCATTCCAGGTAAAAGGCAGACATCAGTTTCTGAGTGGTTTCATCATTGACTTTCCATAAGCTGATGATGATTGATTTAGCACCGGCTATAACAAAAGCTCTTTGTAATCCATATACTCCTTCTCCATTTTTAACTTCGCCTTGCCCGGTTTCACAGGCAGACAAAACTACGAGTTCTGTATTATCCAGGTTAAGGTTCATTGCTTCGTAAGCTGTAAGGATGCCATCTTCATAATTAGCTTCAATTTTCTGTACATTAAAAATGGCATTATTGCGATTGTATAAGGCCACTGATGCCCCGGCTAACATAAGCCCGGAACGCAGAAGAGGATTTTCTTTAACCTTATCTTTATCCTGGTCATTTTCATTACTCACGATCATATCTTTCTCAAAAAATCCGTGAGTAGCGACATGGAGCACTTTTGGGTTATTCAGATTTTTAATATTTTTTTCTGTGGCATCATCCCCTGTAAACATTTTAGGAAACCAGTTATTCTGGGTCATTGTTTTGTTGATCTTTTTCACTTCTTCTTCGGTTCCCGGAAGCTGATTGAGCAGGTGGCTGAAGATTTCATTTGCATGATGGGTTTTTTCATCCATGGCGTAATCCGGATTTCCAAACAGCACAATCTGTTTCTTCGATGGCTTCGTCGCTCTTTTTAGTACCAGGTCTTTTGTATTTGTGACATTTTGCAATTCCAACTCATCAAAAACATATGCCTGGGTTTCAGGATTTTTTAAGCTGTTTATATTGATCTGGTTATAGGCACCATCGGGTGAAAAGTAAATCTTTTTAACACCGGCTAACGCCGTATGTACAGGTTTCCAGAACATATTGTAAGAAAAAGGGTCGTCTGACTTAAATTTTATCGCATTTTTGTAATAGTGTACATACTTTAATTCCATATCAGACCCATCCTTTAGGAGTATCAGTTCAGGACAGTTTTTAGTGCTTTTCTTCACGATCAAAGCCGCATAATAAATTGAGTCAGAATAAACCCCTGCGGAGTCAAATTTATATTTCTGAAACCTGATGAGCTCAACCGCCGCTTCACCGTCCTTTAATTCTTTTTGTACATCCTGCCAGGAATAATATTGAATATCGTTGGTATTCTTAAACAGTTCTGATTTCAATGAAAGCTTTTTCTCCAGATCATTCGTTGCTTTCTCAATACTGTCAGCATTTATTCCAAGCTTCCGCACTTCAGTCTTGGTGAGAGAATATATTTTTGAAAGATAGTCTTTCTGAGAAAGCCATTTCTTATACATATTGATAAGCGAGGTATCCGCGCTGGCGAGAATTCTTTGCCTTAATTTATTTGAAGAAT
>DATMOV010000021.1:0-4552 GCA_035568055.1 Cytophagaceae bacterium | reverse complement strand
AGGATATACCAACGAATGGGATCTGGCAAGCGTTACCGATGGAGTATACTTTTACTATTTGAAAGACAAAACCAGCCAGCTCACCAATTATAAAGGCTGGGTTCAGGTTGTAAAGTAAATTACTTCAAAAGCTGTTGATATTGTTCTTCATCAAAACCAAGTGCAACGATCTTTCCTTGATGTTCTATTAAAGGTCGTTTGATCAGGCTGGTTTTATCTTTCATAAGCAGGATCGCGGATGCTTCATCCGTGATCTTATTTTTTATACTGTCATCAAGCTGCCTCCAGGTCGTCCCTTTTTTATTGACCAAGCTTTCCCAGCTTTTTTGTTTGCACCATTCCTTCAGTTTATCTGTACTGACACCCTGGGTTTTATAATCGTGAAATCCGAAAGGGATATTTTTATTTTTCAGCCAGGTTAAAGATTTTTTAACGGTGTCGCAGTTTTTTATGCCGTAGACAATGTAGCTCATATATGATGATTTAATGATGAAGTAAGACAAGGATAGCTAAAACTTTTTTGAATCAATAATTTCCACTTTTTAAACCAGACAAAACTTCAAACCTTTAAAAATTCTTCTATTACGGGGATTTTGTCTATATTTGCACAAAACTAAGAAACATACACTGAAAAATTTCCAAAACAGGCTCACTGAACTTTTCTCTTCGCCTTATTACAATTAACAAATGAAAAACTTAAAATTTGATGAATTATCCCTTTCCGCGGATATACAAAGTGCAATTACTGACATGGGCTTTATTGAAGCCTCCCCTATCCAGTCACAGGCCATACCTCATATACTTGAAGGAAAAGATGTAATCGGACAGGCACAGACAGGCACCGGTAAGACCGCTGCTTTTGGTATTCCTGCTATAGAAATGATTGATACGCATGAAAAGCATGTACAGGCTGTCGTCATGTGCCCTACCAGAGAACTTGCGGTGCAAGTAGCCAACGAAATTAAAAAGCTCGCTAAATATAAAAAGGGATTAAATGTACTGCCTATTTACGGAGGCGAGTCTATCGAAAGACAGATCACCGGCCTGAAGAGGGGCGTACAAATTGTTATAGGCACTCCGGGAAGGATCATTGACCACCTTGACAGAAAAACTTTGTCATTCAAGCAAGTGAAAATGGTGGTGCTGGACGAAGCCGATGAAATGCTTAACATGGGCTTCAGGGAAGATATTGAAATGATATTAAGCAGAATGCCGGAAGAAAGACAAACCATCCTTTTTTCCGCCACGATGGCTAAACCAATCCTGGCTCTTACAAAAAAATATCAGAAAGATCCCGTTCACGTAAAAGTTACCAAAACCGAACTTACCGTTTCTTCTATTGAGCAGGTGTTTTTTAATATTAAAGAATCGGCAAAGCTCCAGGTAATGGGACAGCTGATAGACATGCACAATCTACAATTGATGCTGGTATTCTGCAATACCAAAAGAAAAGTGGACCAGGTTACAGAAGAGCTTCAAGGCATGGGTTATAAAGCGGAATCCATTCACGGCGACCTTAGACAGAGCCAGAGAAATACGGTCATGTCGAAATTCAGAAACGGATCTACCAATATTCTTGTCGCTACAGACGTGGCAGCCCGCGGGATTGACGTAGAAAACGTAGACGCTGTTTTCAATTATGACCTTCCGATGGATTTTGAATATTATGTTCACCGGATCGGAAGAACAGGAAGAGCCGGCAAATCCGGTAAAGCATTCAGTTTTACTACCGGCAGAAATGATTCGGCCAAATTGAGAGACATTGAAAACTACACCAAAGTAAAAATAAAGAGAGCTGAAGTTCCGACAGCGGTGGATATGGCCGAGCAGAAGAAAATCAAGCTGGTTGAAAAGCTTAAGAAAGCTTCCGAGTTAAAAGGACTTGACAAATACGAAGAGATGCTGGAGCATTTCAGAGGCGAAGGATTTACCCTGCATCAGCTTGCCGCCTTATTATTAAGGATGAGCCTTGGAATGGATGAAGAGAAAAAGAAATTTGTATCTGCAGAAAGACCTGAAAGAGACTTTAACGAGGACCGCGGACGAGACAGAAGAGACCGTGGTGACAGGGGAGATCGTGGCGATAGAGACCGCGGAGACAGGGATCGTGGTGACAGGCCAAAAAGAGAAAGAGTTAAAGATTCCAAATTTAAAGAAAGAAGCAGCGGCGGAAATGGTAAAATGGTAAGGCTTTTTATCAATGTAGGCAAAATGGATAAGGTACGTGCAGGAGATATTGTCGGCGCACTTACTGGCGAAACCGGCATAGAAGGAGATTCAATTGGAGTCATTGATATTTATGATAAATTTTCCTTTGTAGAAGTTCCCAAAACTGTCGTTGACCAGGTATTGGATGGAATGAACGACAATTCTATTAAAGGCAGAAAAGTAAGCATAGAGGTTGCCAAAGATTAATAAATTTTCAGAAGCCGGCTTTAACTTCTTCAAGTGAGCCGGCTTCATATAATTTTACATTTCCATTTTCCCCGATCAGCTTCCAATTCTCAGGCTTCTCAGAATAACATGCAGGGTAAGGATCTCCCATAGAATGAAAAAGATCAAAGCTATATTTATTCATCAGTACAAAATATCTGTCCGCTTTTAAGTCCGACGCGGAAAGTTGTTTATAATTCAAAAACTTATAATGGCCATCCGGTTTGAACTTATAATAATATAAATATCCTGAGCATAATTGCGGATCTGCTACCACCAGATTTACGCCCTCCTTTCTTTTCAGGTATTCATTGATAATTTTTTTTTCGCTTGCATATCCAGTCTGCGTGGGCTTGAACATCGTATATAAAGGATGAAGACATAGCGTTCCCATCAAAAGAAAAGGCAAAACCATTTTAAATTTCCCGTTCACAAGTTTTCTATGAAGAAAAAACAACGTCATAAAAATACCTGTGAGAATACAATAGATGAGATAAACTTTGTCGTTAACGAAATAAGCCAGGACAGAACAGATAGAAAAAAGAACAGCCACAAACATTAATTTCGACGTGATTAAAAGAAAATCAGCGAGTGAAACCGAAGCCAGCACCACTATAGGTGGCATCAAAAGGATAAACATCCTGGGCAGCAATGAAACCGGATTATAATGATGCAGGCTGGTACTTCCAAACCAGATCATCAGCAATAAAGTAATGACAAGGACAGGCCAAAATCCGGCATCTGTCCTGATGTCCTTCAAATGCCTGAACCTGAAATTAAATAAATATGGAATGGAGATGATGAGAGGGATGATCATTTCACTACCAAGCAGCATGAGCAAAGGTTCATAAGTCAACCGGGGGATGATCTCAGTAAACGTTCGATGATAATAGCTTAAAGGAAAAGCATAATGCCCGCTTTCTATAGCTTCAAAACGAAAGAAAAAAGATCCTGTGTAAATTTTATAACAGATAAAGTAGGCGGAAAATAAAAGTAAAGCAAAAGCTGCTACAGATATCCAGAATTTTTTATTTAACCCGGAAAGAATATCCGAGATAAAAATGATCAGATAAAAAGGAAAAAAATAAATAACTGTTTCCTTTGAAAGGAAGGCGCAGAAAACGGAAAATACAAAAGCGCATGACTTTGATAAATATTTATCATCACTCGCTTTAAATAAAATACACACTGAGAAAAAGGAGAAAAAAGAAACAACAGTATCCGGATACAGTTTGTTGGAAAAAAATAAAGGATAAAAACATAGTCCCAGCAGAACCACCGCTATTGCTGCCCGGAATGGATCGCTTTTAAGCAGGTAAAAAACCAATGCTACGCTGCAAAGCGCACCAATTAAAGGCCAGAGGATCGTGCTGTAATCATTGATGCCAAAAATAAGATATAAAATGGCTGTTGGAATAAAGACCATGAAACGATGAGAAAAAATATCGTCGCTGATTGAAAATTTTCCTTCGGAAAACTGATAAGCGTAAAGACTATAAGTATAGTCATCGTAAAAATAGAAACCGTCAAATCCCACATACCAGAAAAGTATGATAAAAGCTGATATAAAGGAGAATATTAGCCAACTTACATTTTGTGCGGAAAGTAAGTATTTTTGCATGAAACCAAATATACATATTCGTATGCAGTTATTTTATCTTCCTGATATCATTGAAGGAAGCAGGCAGCTTTCGGAAGAAGAATCCATGCATTGCGTGAGAGTGCTTCGGATGAAGGAAAAAGATATGATAAAAATTGTGGATGGAACCGGAGGATTTTATACAGCTGAAATCGTAAAAGCTGATCCCAAGAAATGTGTGTTTGAAATTACTGAAAGCACTGCGAACTTTGGAAAAAGAAATCATCATATCCACATAGCTATAGCTCCTACAAAAAATTCTGACCGGACAGAATGGTTTTTAGAAAAAGCCGTTGAACTTGGAGTGGATGAAATTAGTTTTATCAAAACGGAACATTCCGAAAGAAAGCACATCAACCCGGAACGCTTCAAGAAAATCGCGGTAAGCGCCATGAAACAATCTGTGAAAGCCTGGTTGCCGGTAATTCATGAGCTGACAACTTTAAAAGAATTGATGAGCCATACGAATGAAAGCCAGAA
>DATMOV010000020.1:0-2026 GCA_035568055.1 Cytophagaceae bacterium | reverse complement strand
CATAGAAGCCAGAGACGTAGCGGCAAGCTCAGTAAAAAACAATATCCATACAGGTTTTTTTACAGATGAAGTATATAAGGATAATACTTTTGATCTGATTTGCTGCTTCCAGACTCTGGATCATTTAAGTAACCCGCTTGATATATTAAAGACTTGCTATAATAAGCTGAAGCCCGGAGGCATTATTTACATCATCGTGCATAACGTCGACGGATTACAGGCGAAGATTTTTGGAGAAAAGTCGCCGATTATAGACGTGGAACATATCTATCTTTTTAATCCCAATACTCTTTCCCTTGCAGTTGAGAAAGTGGGATTTAAAACGGTAAAAACATTTCCTGTAAAAAATTCTTATCCCATGGAATACTGGACTTCTCACGCCCCGTTACCTTTTAAGGAACAATTTAATTCTATTTTCAAAACATTGGGACTAAACAAAATGAGAATGTCATTGAGTCTGGGAAATATGGGAATCGTCGCTATAAAAAAATGAAAGGAGCAGACACGTCAATAATAAACAGGCACATCCATAGTTATAATAATACCAAACAAAGAATTTAATTTAAATTATAATTGCAAATTCAGAAAAAGACACCTTAACTTAATTTTTTATGAAAGACCAATCATTTTTCGAACGACTGAACCTCTGGATCAAAAACTCAATCACGATCAAACTAATTTCTATTGGAATTCTCATACTTATCATGCTCATACCAACGAGTATGATTGAATCACTGATCTGGGAACGGAAAAATACCATGGATAATGCAGTCACTGAAGTAAGTTCCAAATGGGGAAATGCCCAAACTATTACCGGACCTGTATTGACGGTCCCATACAAGGCATATAAAAAAGCAGAGGATGGAAAGATTATTGAAGTGACCGATTACGCCCATTTCCTACCTGAGAAACTGAACATCAACGGTAACATTACTCCTGAAATGCGTTACCGTGGCATTTACGAAGTGGTGGTTTATAATTCTAAACTTAGCTTCAATGGAAACTTCATTTCGCCGAACTTGCATGACTGGAACATACCGGAAAACCAGATTATCTGGAAAGACGCTTTTATTGGCTTGGGAATTCCTGATATGAGAGGTATCGAAGAAAAGATCATATTAAAATGGAACGAACAATCTTTATTTTTTAATCCAGGTGTGGACTCAAAAGATATTATGGAATCGGGAGTAAGCGTTAAAGTTCCTCTGGCCATTTCAGACACGGCAAAAATTTATAATTTTTCATTTGAGCTAAGTCTTAATGGTAGCGGGGATCTTGATTTTATTCCGTTGGGAAAAGAAACCAATGTCCAATTGGCATCGACCTGGCCTAGTCCAAGCTTTGATGGAGTGTTTCTGCCAGATAAAAGAGAAATCAATGATAAAGGCTTCAAGGCTACCTGGAACATCCTCCACCTGAACAGAAACTACCCTCAGCAATGGAGAAATGCGGAATTTAATGTGGCCCAGTCTTTCTTTGGCGTAAAGCTGCTTGTCCCAGTGGATGAATATCAGAAAACCACCCGCTCTGCGAAATATGCGGTTATGCTGATCACGCTCACATTCATTTTATTCTTCTTCAGTGAAGTGCTTAATAAAAAAAGAATCCATCCGGTGCAATATATCCTGGTCGGAATTGCTCTTTGCATTTTCTATACATTGTTATTGGCGCTCTCCGAGCATGTTAATTTCAACCTAGCCTATATGATCTCAAGCATCGCGGTGATCGTACTCATCACAGTTTATTCGTTAAGCATTTTCAAAAACAGAAAGATGTCAGCCCTGATGTGTATGATACTAATGATTCTGTATGCCTTCGTCTTTACTATATTGCAATTAGAAGATTACGCTTTGCTGATGGGAAGCATTGGATTATTTATTGTCCTTGCAGTAATCATGTACCTGTCCAGAAAGATCAACTGGTATTCACCGAATGCGGAAGAAACGGAATAGAACAATTCCTTTGTCTGATTAAAAAATATTTTACAATGAACGACTTTAATTCTATTCTTCGCTCGGTCGCGGTG
>DATMOV010000019.1:0-7903 GCA_035568055.1 Cytophagaceae bacterium | reverse complement strand
GGAGCATCGCTTTGTTTGATGGCTGAAATATCAAAGCTCATCATGTCGGCATTGCGGATCATTGGCTCCATTTCCTCCATATTTTCGCGGATCTGGCCTACCCTGTAAGTTTCAAAATAAAGTTTCTCAAGCACCGAAATTGTTTCTGGATCCGTAAGGTAGCTTTGATAGCCGAGCTGGCTGTAATGAAAAATAGTATTAGGCTCATACACCAGGATCTTATGGATATGATGACGGCTTGCACCGAACTCATCTGAACCGGACATATCAACAGAGGCATCTACATTGAGAAAGCTGATGAGCTTTTCGCTGCCAGTGTAGGCAAGAAATTGTCCGAAATCCAGGTCATGTGTGCCACCTATGAGTATCGGTATGACCTTATTTTGATGCAGGATCTCACAGACTTCTTTAAGACGAAAATATGTCTCCTGAAGGTTTAGTCCGCAGCGAAGGTTGCCCAGGTCGGCTATCCTGTAATTGCCGGATCCTTTTTTAAGATGATATAATTTATTTCTGATCTCGTCAGGACCTTTCTCAAGATTTTTATTGCTTTGGCTGCCCCGGTCTTCGGTGAGACCGATAAGTGCCAGGTCTGTGTTTTGTAAATCAGGAAATGTATCCTGGTAGATCTGTATATGGTATCTCAATGATGAAGGCTCAAAGCGTGCTTCTAGCGGTTCTTTGATATTGTCAAAAAATATCCGGAGGTTCATATCTGCTTGTTGGGTTTTCAAAAATAGCAAAAAAGCGTTTAATTTAAGAGATGAATATGGCTGGAGTGAAATGTTTTTTACTGATGATGCATACGTTACTGTTTTTTTCCTGCGGAGAGAAAAAGCCGGAGACAATGCAACAGGTGAAAAAACAAGAGGTACCGAAGCTGGTATGGAAGCCAAAGTTCTATGGTAAAAGCGATGTGCCTGTCAATGACAGTTGTATCACAACTGCCGGAATGGGTAAAGTGATGCTCGGACAAAAATTGGATAGCCTGGAAGTATTTTATGATTCTATCCTGAGCTTTAACCAGCATATTGATTACCTCGAATGGCCGGCGAAAAAAATTATCATGGGGAAGAATGAATGGATCATTGCCTCTACCTACAATTCGATCGGAAGGATTAATATGATCCGCACGAACAGTAAAATCCTGCGTTCAAAAAATAGCAACTATATAGGAATGACAGTTTCAGAGATCATTCAGAAGGATTCTTTGGCAATTGATCTGGAAGAAAAATCTTTCATTATTTATCCCGAAGGAATAGAATTCAGAATTGAACCTATGTATGAAAAGAGCTTTTTCAGGACAAGGAAACCTGATATCAGAAATCTTAATCCCAAAGCAGTGATCCGTGAAATTTTCATCAAATGCGGGGACTGCTAGAAATTAGTTAAATTCACAGTTATAATTTTTGATTGATGCAGGCTTTTATTTTAGTGGCTGCCAATGGGTGAAGTGATTGTAAGTTTGGGTTGCTAAAAAAATAAGTAGTAATCCTACTGTTTTACCATGCTGAGCGGAGTCGAAGCATTGTTTAAATTTTATACAGTTCTTGTTATTAAGACAAGTCTTCGACGGAGTTCATACTGAGCAAAACAAATGTGCTCAGACCGACGTTATCGAACCGGTTGTTGTAAGGGTTAAAAGTTTATTAAAATTATCTTGCAAAGAAATAATGCAACAGGAAATAATTAAAATCACCAAGGTCTCAAAAAGCTTTAAAGAGCTTAAAGCAGTGAGCGATCTCAGCCTTACGATCAATAGTGGAGAATATGTCGCCCTGCTTGGTCCGAATGGCGCAGGTAAAACCACACTGATAGAAATGATCGAAGGAATCCAGTTTCCTGATCAGGGCGAAATCGCTATCGCTGGCAAGAACTGGAAGAGCAATGAACGTGACCTGCATAATATCATAGGACTCTCACTTCAGGAAACAAAATTCATTGACAAGCTTTCTGTATATGAAACCCTGAATCTTTTCGGAAGTTTTTACAAGCTCGGCAAGCAAAGAACTGAAGATGTACTTGATCTGGTCAATCTACAGGCGAAGAAAAAGACTTATGTAGTGAATCTTTCAGGTGGACAAAGACAAAGGCTTGCTTTAGGAATCGCCTTACTCAATGAGCCGAAGATCCTGCTGCTCGATGAACCTACCACGGGCCTCGACCCTACAGCAAGAAGAGAGATCTGGCACATCCTGGAAAAGCTTAAGAAAGAAAAAGGGACGACCATGATCCTAACCACTCATTATATGGAGGAGGCAGAATACCTTTGCGACAGGATCCTCATCATGGATCAGGGGAAATTTCTTGCAGAGGGAACTCTCGCGGAACTGATTTCCAAATATGGTGAAGGAGATGTTATATCATTTGCTTTGAATCAAAAATTAAATGTCTCGGAATTTACTCAACTTCCAGGCTTAAAGAAAATGATCTGGGAAGACGAAGGAAGAAAAGGTAAGATGGTGGTGCTGAACATCGCCGAGACACTGCCGGTTTTTTTGCACATCGTAGAAAAATTAAATGCCAGGCTTAGCGAGCTTGAATGCAGAAAAATGACATTGGATGATCTTTTTATTACTATGACAGGACGACATTTATATGAATAATTCTTTATTTCAGTTAGTAGCGTTACAGTTTAAAAATTTCTTCAGGGAACCTGCCATTATTTTCTGGGCAGTAATTTTTCCAATACTCATGGCCTGGGTGCTGGGCATAGCTTTTACCAATAAGGGCGAGGCGAAAAAAACAGTTGCTGTAGTAGGAAATATTTCTGAGAAGCGAGTTGCCTGGCTTAAGCCAGACTCCGGGAATACTGTCACCAAACAGTTTGGCGAAGACATTAAAAATCCGACCAGGGTGAAATTTATTTTTATCGATGAACCCGCAGCGCTTTTATCGATGAAACGCGGTGAGATCAATCTTTTTCTCCAGCAAATTGGCGATACCATCACTTACCGTTACGATCCTCAAAATCCGGATGCAGTAAATACCTATCTGATGATCGAAAGGGAAATCAACCGAAATGGAGAACCTATGATACGAAGCTCGGTCAAACCCATTACCTCTAAGGGGAACCGTTACATAGATTTTCTTATTCCCGGACTTATTGCTATGGGCATCATGAATTCATGCCTCTGGGGAATTAGCTGGAATCTGATAGAATTCAGAATGAAAAAATTGCTGAGAAGAATGGTGGCCACGCCCATGCGCAAGAAAGATTTTTTACTTTCCAACCTGATTACGCGTACTCTGATTGGTGCCTTTGAAACTTCGATGCTTCTGCTTTTCGCGTTCTTATATTTCAGGATCTCAATGGAAGGAAGTATTCTGGCTTTAATGCTTATATACTTTGCAGGCATCTTTGCATTTGCCGGTATCGCAATTATGGTGTCTTCACGTACAGCTAATTCGCAAATCGGAAATGGTTTGATCAATGCAGTTACATTGCCCATGATGATTCTCTCCGGAATATTTTTCAGCTATCATAATTTCCCTGACTGGTGCATACCTTTTATCAAATATCTTCCTCTTACACTGCTGGCTGATTCCATCAGAAGTATTTTTATTGAAGGAGCGGGGCTAAGAGAAATTGTTATGCCTTTTATAGTGTTAACGCTAACCGGGGTGATAACTTTCTTTGCAGGACTTAAGATTTATAAATGGTATTAGTCATTATCAGTTAAACAAACTTTGTTCATAAATCCTAGGGCATAAAATACTCTAATGATACTTATTATTTCATAGCACGAAAGAATTAAATTATTTGTTTTATATGTAAGAAAAATTGTTGGATAAGATAAGAGAAGAAGATAAGCAATGACTATGAAAAAGTTAATGATAGCAATTGGGATTTTTGCATTAGCGACAGGAATGTATGGATGTGGACGTGGTACTTATGTAAATGGAAGTGGTTATTATAACGGTGGTTATGGGTATTATAGCCCTGCATACCCATACTATTACGGAGGATATTACCATCAATATCCATATCGTTATGGTGGTGGTTACTATCGTCATGATAATGATTTCTCCCGTGGTGGTAACTTCCGGGGAGGTGATTATCATGGCGGCGGAGGTGGTTTCCACGGTGGCGGTGGTTTCTCGCATGGCGGACGTCGTTGATACGACCTTATTACGTTAGGTTAAAAACATGAAAGAAAATTTATTTGAAGGATAGCCCATAGTGGTTATCCTTTTTTGTTATAGGACAAAAAGCAAGCTATATTTTTTGGTTTTTCTGTTTTCTTAAGTATCTTAAAATTCGATTTTTAACTTTAATTAATAAATTAATAATATGCAAAACACTACAAGAGAAGACGTAGAAGCAATGGTTGATAAATTCGTTGCGGAAATAGGACTTACTAAAGAAGCTACCTATAATCCTCAAAGAAGAGCCTGGTATTGGACAAAGGGTTCAGCAAAATTAGAAGTGTTTATCCAGGAAATTAAATTTGAAACACACAGCAGATTCTATCTCAGAATTTTTTCACCGATTATTAAAGTGCCAGGCACTAATACACAGGAATTTTACAGAAGGCTTCTTGAAATGAATGACTCAAAATTGGGAGTCAAACTTTCAATAATGGCCGGCAGCGACCAGGTTTATGCCACTTTTGAGAGAGATATTCAGGGCATTGAATACGAAGAACTTAAGATTTGCGTCTATGACCTGGAATGGTGGGCGGATCTTCTTGATGATGAATTGGGAAAACAATACGGTGGTGGCGGACCTGCACCAAGATAATCCTTTCGATCTTAAATCAGAGCTCTTGTGGCTCTGATTTTGTTTACACCTTTCTTATTACTTTTAAACTTATTATGGCTTTAGATAAATCAATCGCAGATCAAATGCTCGATCCGTTCAGGGGTATGGTAAAAGACTTGCAGACAAGGAATTTAAAGGGGCAAGAATTTAATGAGTTAAATGAGCTCTTGCAGAAGATGGAGCAGTATGCTGCCAGCATGGACATCATGGAGTTTACCACAAAGATGGTTTCAGATGGATTATTTACAAACTTCAGTGAGAAATATTCAAAGGCTATTATCTCGGCTTCTCAAAATCAATAGTGATAAGTCTGTGAGCTTTTATCTGATATTCCAATGAAATCATCAGATGTTTAACTCCTCCTCCATTCTTAAAAGAACCGAAGCCTTCTGCCGAAATTATCAATAAAATAGAGCAAGTGATTCATAGCAATTCATTGAATTCAACAAATTTGCCGAAAAATATTCCAGATAAATTTTTAAAATTATAATCTCAAATCATGAAAAATCATTCAATCATTTTTTTGCTGTTAGCTTGCCTTGCCTGCTCGAAAAAGGCGGAGAAAAATGCAAGCTCAGATACCACTGCCACAATGCCTTACACAGCGCAAGCAGTTAAGCAACCCGTCCAAGCCAAAGAAATGGGTGACACTACGTACGGAGTTTTAGATATAGATGGACATCAGCTTGAATTTACACCCATTGAAGAAAGTGAGTATAAAAAGTATTACAGATCCGGAGATAAGGATGAATCCAATTGTGAGGAATTCGGAGGTGATTGTGAAGCGGCTTTGGATAATTACTACGCGCAGAAATATGCTAACACTATGACAAGATCAGGGCCGACTCTTAGTGTCAGAATCAGGAATGGAAAACAGGTTGACTTTACAACTGACACATCAATAAGCGAGGGCGGTACTCAATATTACTATCGCGGACAACTAAAAAGCGGTTTCCATATTATTCAGGAAATTTATCTGGAAGGCAGCGGCTATACACTTGTTAACATCAATACCGGAGAAAGAACTAAAATATGGGGAATGCCGGTAGAATCTCCCGATCATAAAAGAGTTATTGTTTACTCCTTTGACCTGATGGCAGGCTATAATAGCAATGATCTTCAACTCTTTAAGATACAGAATGGAAATATGGTGAAAGAATGGGAAAAAGAATTTTCTACCTGGGGACCCAATCTTCCTTACTGGCAAGACAATCAAACGGTATATCTTAAACAAGGCACACAAGGAAGTCAGGGTGATGTGTTGTACACCTATTCAGCCATGAAGATCATCAATAAATAATGTGAGAAAAATATCATATCATTTACTGTATTTCAGGTTCTGCGAGCTCAGGACAATCAATAGATCGCTTACCATTATAATAAGATGGTATGACTATGAAAAATGATTTTGGTTTTAAAAATTACTTTTGTGCCTCAAGGATACTAAAGGCAGAACGACATATAGTTCTCGCGTTCTCCACTGAAATTTCATTCTGCATACGTATGATCATTTTTTCACCCGAACACTCAAGGTATAAATTATCAAAGGCGGTAATGGCCTTGCGCAGGTTCGCATGAAGGTTCTCTCTTACTTTTGCAGCATCGCCGGATAACACATAATATTTGTCACTAAAGACCTGGTCTTCTGGGAAGTCTATTTCTACCGGATTAAAAAATTCAAAGATTTTATCGGGGATTGATTCAGGACTTATAAATACTTTACCCAGATCTTTATTAAGATGTACAAGCGCGAGCATTTCATATTCAACTACTTTACTTAATGACTGCGAGCCCCTTTGTGCAGAAAAATCCAACCCCACTATAATGAGATAAAAAGAATGATTTGATTTTTTTATTTTCAATACGTTAATAATATGTTCTGTTTCATGTCCTCTCAAAGAATCAAAATCTGAAATAAGCATGCTCACTTTTCCCTTCTCAGCACTACCCGCCAATGATAATTCGCATTCGCTGGCGATAGAAGCCAAAGCCTGAGAAAGTATCCTGCATTCTTTTACATTCGGAACACATCTGTAAATATCCGCAAACTCAGTTTGCCTGAAAAGTTTGTCCATTTAATTTGCGTATAAAAAACCTTGATTAGGCATCAGGTATAATATTCTTTATTTAGTTGTTTTGGCTTTGTATTCCTTATTTAAACCTTCAACAACAATATTGGTAATGTTAAGGCTGTCATTAGCAAATACAACTTGTCCGCCACGCAAATATCCAAGCACAAAGGAATAATTATGCTCTTTACTTTTTCTTTTAAGAAAGTCGTTGAGGGTGTTAATATATGTTTCCTGCGCTTTCTTTGCCTGTTCTGCATATTCTGTAGTTAAGCGTTGCTCAATTTGCTCAAGTTCCTGTTGCTTTTTCTGTAGTTCGGCCTGTTTCCCGTAAGCCTGTTCTTCTGTAATGCCTCCACTCTGCACTTCCTGCTGGAATTTAATGTATTCATCCTGGAATTGTTTGGCTCTGCCTTCCATCTTCGCCCTGTCGGCAGCGGTTTTATATTCCAGGTCTTTGTTAAGTTTTTTTACATATTCATATTTTTCCTGGAGGCTGTCAAGATTGATGTAAACAATTTTTTCCGCTCCTTTAGGAAGTATGGGTGTCGTAACATTTTTTGAGGAGTCCTGAGAAATATCAGAACTGCCGGAATTCATGTTCCTTTCTTTAAAAAATAAAAAATAAAGCACCGCGACAGCGATTAGCAAGACAACATTTAAAATAAGAGATAAATTTTTCACAGAATTATAGTTAGATTTATGGTCAAAGAAAACGAAATTGTCCTTGTATTCCAAAGGTGCCGGTGATTATTAGAAGTTTGGGCTGCTTTTGATTTGGGTAAGGATGCTGATTGTTGGAACCCGGTAGTTTATTATACTGTTTTATTGATAATTATGGAAGACGAAAGATTTGCAGGCTTGCGGGAAAAACTGGATAACCAGGACTGGCCCGCTTTTTATATGTTTAAGTTTATCGTGCCTGTTGCACAAGAAGCCGAGCTTCTTGCGCTTTTCAGTAAACATACGGTAGAAAAGAAATTTTCCAGCAATGGGAATTATGTAAGTGTTACCTCCACCTATTTCATGGAATCAGCAAATGAGATCATTGAAGTATATAGAAAAGCTG
>DATMOV010000018.1:0-2490 GCA_035568055.1 Cytophagaceae bacterium | reverse complement strand
CCTTTCTTTAGACCTTTCCTTACATGGTTTGTTTTTTTTAATTATTTAAGAAAAGGTGAAAAGATAAAGAAAGTGAGATATATTAAATCATTGAATAAATGGTATTATAAAGTAGGAAATTTCTCTTTTCTAAGTACGAGTGCAGGGTGGGCATATTCTTTCTCATTTCTTTTTGAGCAGCTAAAACATATTTCATGTTACGATTATCTTCCAAAAGAAGGAGATGTTGTAATTGATATAGGAGCTGGAATAGGGGAAGAAAGTATTGTGTTTTCTAGCCTTGTCGGCAAATCTGGCTTCGTTTATTCAATAGAAGCTCATCCAAGAGTTTTTGAGGCTCTTAAATATATAATCGAGGACAATAAGCTTTCAAATATTTCCACTTCTAACATAGCAGTTTCTAATAAAAGAGAGATCGTGGAAATTGACGACAATCTTGGGAAAGATGATAGTTATCTTGGAAATTCTATTGGCACTTCCTCAGGGAAAGAGAATATCTTTAAGGTAGAGGGCTTTACACTGGATGAATTTGTAAAAAATAATAATATACAAAACATCAATTTTCTTCGAACCAATATTGAAGGCGCTGAAAGATTAATGCTGGAAGGAATGAAACAGTCGGTGGAAATTCTTGAGAATGCTGCGATCTCTTGCCATGATTTTAGATATTATAATGGTGATGGAGAGTTTTTCCGTTCAAAAGAAAGTGTAATGAAATTTTTCCGGGAAAATGGGTTTGACGTTAAACATAGAACAGACCAGAATTCGATGATCAATGATTACGTTTACGCTACCAAAAAAAGAAGAGTTTGATGGGAAACATATCCAGGTATGTTTCGTACATTAAAAGAGTTGATTATATCCTTCAATAATGAATATTCTTTTTTACACTCCCTTTGCTTTCAGATCACGCGATACAGAATCTCTAATGATTAATTTTAGAAAGTCAGGGCATAACGTATTTTACGTCTCTCAGGTTTACGGCCAGGAAATACAGGAGTTATTGAGCGATCAGGGAATTCATGTTTTTAATTCGATATTTAAACAGGGATTTACAAAAATTAATTTTATCAGAGAAATATTTTTTCTGATAAGATTTTGCAGAAAGAACAGAATTAATGTTGTGTTCAGCCACCTTGAACCAGCTCATTTTATAGCCGTCCTGGTTCAATATTTTATCAAAGCAAATGTATTTGTATGCAGGCATCATGTAAACGAACTGCATTTATCCGGTAAGGATAAGCTATTCAGCTACAAATTAACTTATAAGTTGGGTAGGCACTTTATAGTGGTTTCCCAAAGAGCTAAAGACTTTATGGTAACTGCCGAAGGGGTAAAGCCTGAAAAGATAGATACCATCAGGCTTGCGTATGATTTTAGTTTATATCCAAGACCAGACGAGGTTCGGGTACAGAAGATCAGAGCAGAATTTCCCTGTGACATTTTATTGATAACGGCATGCCGGCTCATAAAAGATAAAAGACCTGACTTGTCAGTTGATGTCTTGAGAAATCTTGTTAATTCAGGAATTTCAGCTAAATTATTAATATTAGGAAGTGGAGATTCGGAAGAGATGCTCCAGGGAAAAATTTTGAACGAAGGTCTTGAAAAAAGCTGCTTTCTATTGGGACGGTTAGATAATATTCTGGATTACCTTAAAGCTTCTGATCTTCTTTTGCATCCTTCTATTGCCGATTCAAGCAGCGTAATTGTAAAAGAAGCCGGATTAGTGAATAAACCGGTTATCGTATGCGCTGGTGTAGGAGATTGTGATGAATACATACAAAATATGGAGAGTGGAATTATAGTTTCAAAAGACAGATTTGTTGATGAATCATGTGATTTTCTAAAAATAGCAGTGCAAGAGAAAAACAAGTTAGAAACTATGGGAAAGAGGTTAAATAAGGTGGTCCTTAATAATTTTAGTATTGAGAACAATATTAAAAATTATGATAAATATCTGAAGATATGACTAAGTTTTCTCTTGTAATTCCAACCTATAACCGAGCCTCGTTTATTTCAAAGACCTTAGCTTCTCTTTTATCCCAGAAAAATCAGGATTTTGAAATAATAGTGGTCGATGACGGCAGTACAGATAATACTGAAGAGGTAGTGAAATCTTTTAACGATAATAAAATAAGATACTACAAGAAGGATAACGCCGAAAGAGGTGTTGCAAGAAACTATGGCGCTGCGCGTGCAAATGGTGATTATATTAATTTCTTTGATTCAGATGACCTTGCATACGATAATCATATTCTGGAGGCTGAAAATGTAATCCGGAACAATCCTGGGATTCTTCTTTTTCATCTTTCATTTGATTGGAAGACTCCTGGTGGATCTATAATGAGAGTCTGTGAGGACCACGGCGATAAGATTAATAGCCATCTGATAAAAGAGAACATGCTAAGCTGCAATGGGGTTTTTATAAAAAAGGAACTCGCATTAAGATTCCCTTTTCCGGAAGATAGAAGAATGGCTGCTTCGGAG
>DATMOV010000017.1:0-9414 GCA_035568055.1 Cytophagaceae bacterium | reverse complement strand
TTATTCCAATTTCTCTGGTACGTTCAGTAACTGAAACTAACATAATATTCATAATACCAATGCCGCCCACCAATAAAGAAATGCTGGCGATGCTTGCAAGTAGCCCTGTCAGCACAGCAGAAGTTGATGCCGCTGCGGCTCCAATTTCAGACTGGGTTCTTATCGTAAAATCAGGCTCCTGTGAATCAGTAATCCTATGCCTCTCTTTCATCAGATCAGTAATTTCAGCGCTTGCCTGAGTTATCTGGCTTTCAGATACCGCCGAGACAAGGATCTGCTGGACAAAGGTAGAAGCAAGTATCCTTTTTTGTACCGTAGAAAAAGGAGCAATAATTACATCGTCCTGATCTTGTCCCATAGCATTCTGTCCTTTCCTGTCCAATACCCCAATTACTTTAAAAGGAATATTATTAATTCTGATATAGGAACCTACCGGATCCACATTTTCTCCAAATAAATTTTGTACTACAGTCAATCCGATAACGCAAACCTTTGCTGCTGCCCTGTCTTCACTCATTTCGAAGTAGGTTCCATCGCTTACATTAAAATTTCTGATTTGGAAGTAATCAGGATAAGCACCGTATACCGAAGTACGCCAGTTCTGAGAACCCGCAACGATTTGTGTAGTGGTGCGTACAATGGGCGAAAAATATTTAACAGAAGGGCATTGATTGCCTATCGCGATAGCATCCTCAAGTGTCAGCTTCTGCGAAGTACCTGCTTCACTTCTTACGCCGCCCTGGCTACTGGAATTAGGAAGCACCATGATAACATTTGTCCCTAAACTGGAAATTGACTTCTCTATATTTTCTTTCGATCCCTGCCCAATAGCCAGCATAGCGATAACGGAGCCTACACCAATGATGATTCCAAGCATGGTAAGGAAAGATCTCAGCTTGTTTTTGCCTAAAGAACGTGCGGCTATCCTGAATAAATTACCAAATTTCATTCGTGTTCCTCCTTTGCTTTCTTCATGCGGAGTAAAATTTCGGTGGCATTTTTAGGACTCTTAATATTCACATCACTGATAATATTTCCATCTTTGAAAACTACATTCCTGCTGGTGAATTCTGCGATATCAGGTTCGTGGGTAACTAAAACAACAGTAATCCCTTTCTGATTTAACTTCTGAAAAATTTCCATTACTTCAATACTGGTTTTTGAATCAAGATTGCCGGTAGGTTCATCAGCAAAAATTACTACCGGATCATTCACCAGCGCTCTTGCGATAGCAACCCTTTGCTGTTGCCCGCCGGATAATTGATTTGGAAAGTGGTCAAGCCTTGATGATAATCCTACAGATTCAATGGCAAAGACGGCTCTTTCTTTTCTTTCTTTACCGTTCACTTTTGAATTATACAATAACGGAAGCTCTACATTTTCAAGAACACTTGTTCTCGACAGAAGGTTAAAAGATTGGAACACGAAACCTATTTTTAAATTCCGAAGCATGGCGAGCTGATCTCCTCCAAGTTTTCCGACATCTTCTCCGTCAAGATAATATTCTCCCGCAGTAGGCTCGTCCAGACAACCAAGTATGCTCATAAAGGTTGATTTGCCGGAGCCGCTTGTTCCCATGACGGCTACAAACTCCCCCTTTTTAATTTCAAGGTTGATTCCCCGGAGAGCATGTACTTCCACATCTCCCATTTTATATATCTTAGTAAGATTTCTGGATGATATTATTGCTTCCATAATTACATCCCTCTTCTCCCTCCTCCACCTCTTTGTGGAGTTGGTGCAAATGGATTCTGGCCTTGAGCCGCAGGTTTATCCTTTGACGGTAAAATAGCATTGATGATTACCTCCTCCTCCTCTTTTATCTTTCCTGAAACTTCGGTAAAACTTCCGTCTGAAAGACCTACAATAACTCTTACAGGCATAATCTGCTTATCTTTCATTATCCATATTTTTCCCTTACTGCCCGGAGCAATTCTTTTTGGTCCTTTGAGGCCGCTATTAGCATTGCGCTTGTTTGCCTTGTCTTTATATTTCTGCTTGATAGAGTCGGGCACCGGTGCCATAAAATCTTTTAGCACAACTTCATCCGGAACAAATCTTAAAGCACTATTTGGCACCTTTAATACATTGTCTCTTGATTCAATAATTATTCTGATATTTGCCGTTAACCCCGGAAGCAGCTTCAGGTCTGGATTATTTACTTCAATAATTACTGTGTAAGTCACCACGCTCATGGTTATGATAGGCAAAAGACGGATTTGCTTTACTTTGCCATTGAAAATGTCATTTGGGAAGGCATCTACAGTGAAAGAAACCATTTGGCCTACTTTTACCTGTCCGATATCAGCTTCATCTACACTGGCCTCCACTTGCATTTTGGTCAGGTCGTTCGCAATCGTAAAAAGAGTGGGCGTGTTAAAACTCGCTGCTACTGTTTGTCCAATATCAATACTTCTTGAAATTACCACTCCATCAATCGGTGCCGTGATGGTAGCATACTTCACGTTAATCAATGCCCTGTTGAGCTGCGATTGCATGGAGTTCAGGTTTGTTTTTGCCGTTTTATAATTTGAAGAACTGAGCTGAAAATCAGATTGTGCAATAACTTTTTCTTCATATAGTTTTTTAGATCGGTCAAAATCGTATAGAGCCTGGTCTAATTGTATCTGGGCTTTTTCTACATTGGCATTTGCGTCCTGCACTGCCACGGCAAGATATGTTTTATCAATTTCAGCGATGACTTGGCCTTTTTTAACCTGCGAATTAAAATCCACATATACTTTTGAGATCGTTCCTGATACCTGCGTTCCCACCAGAACGGAGGTAAGAGGATTGAGTGTTCCTGTGGCCGTAACCGTTAATTGGATGTTGCCCCTCTCAACTTTTGTCGTTTGAAATGTAATTTCAGGCTTCTTTGATACAAGCAGATAATAAACGCCAGCTATTAAAACACCCGATACTAAAAGGATTAATACGGTTCTTCTTTTCATTTGAATTTATAACTGATTTGTTTTATAGAATTCCAAAACCTTTGATTTTAGTATATATTGATATTTAGCAAAAGAAAGATTCACCTGTGCACTGTAATAATTATTCTTGTCAATGAGGAAATCCGCCGGACTTGTCATTCCCAGATTGAATCTTTTCTCAGAATTTAAGTAGGTTAGCTCCATGCTATTTAAAGTTTCTTTTGAAGCGAAGTAAGTGTTCTCTGCAGATTTCATATCGGCATAGGCTTGCTCAATTATTTTCCTCAAATCATTTTTGCCGCTCACTTCATTTAACTCTGCTATTTGCTGGGTTACAATTGCTTTCTCGATATTGCTTCTGGCTATTCTGTTATTTAGAATAGGAATAGAGAGACTTAAGCTCAATGTCTTTCCTATATTGTCTTTAGACTGATTAAAAAAAGGATATTGGTTTCTTATAACAGTATTTTCCGGAACGATAGCGCTTACAATCTGTGAGGGATTACTTTGAAGAAAGCCAATATTACTTTGTACATATTGTGTTTGAATACTGTTTAATGTTTTTGCGCTTGAATAATTGGTAAATAAATTTCCATTCAATGATAACCTCGGAAGTTTGCTGCCCTTTGCCACCCGCACGCCCGAAAATGAGCTTTCCTTCTTCAACTGCAGACTTTTTATGCTCGGCTGGATTGCCAGTGCTCCTTCGTAAATATCTTTTGCAGTACTTCTATTCACTGAGTCAAAGACTAATTCACTTTCCTGAGGTTTTTCAATATTAAAATTATCTGATACAGGAATATTTAAAAGCTGCATCAATGTTACCTTAGACAGGTAGACCTGATTTTGAGCATTCACTAAGGTTAATTTATTAGCCGCAAGCGTGGATTTCAACTGCAACACATTTAGTTCGGGCAGGCTGCCCGCCTCAACCTGCTTTTGAATTTTTTCAATCTGACCTTGAGTAGATTCTATCTGGGTCAAAGCATTCGTAGCCTGTTCTTGCGAAAATAAGATTTGGTAATAGCTTTCTATAATAGATATCTTAAGATTATTTTTAGCCGCTTCCACATCTAAATTTCCTGCTTCATAAGTCAAGGTATTCTGTTTAATCAGATTCTTATTCTGGAAACCATTAAATAATATTATGCTGCCGCTTACACTAAAGTTATTCGTCCTAAGGGCACTGGTGACATACTGATTCGAAGTAGGATCTATAGATCTTCCGAGACTAAATCCCTGGGTGGCGCTTCCGGTTAAGGTTGGTATCCTGTTTGCACGGACCTGTTTTAAATTTATTGCATTGTTCTCATTGCTCAATTTAGTTTGTTCCAAAAATATATTATTGTTCAGGCCATAGTCTATACATTTTTGAAGCGACCATGTCGAATCCTGCGAATAGGAAGATGAACAAAAAAAATGTACTGCAAGCACCAAAAAAACACTTCTTCTCATATACAAATTATTTTGAATTAAGCTTTCATGAAAAGGACCCACTTCTCATGAAAGCTAATTTCACTATTTTTTTTCATCTTTATTTTTCCCGCAGTTCTTTTTGTGATCCTTATGATACTGCATGCTTTTATTTTTTTGTTCTGCTTTAAGTGCATTATATTTTTCTAACTGTTCCTTCGTCAATACAGCACCCGTTTCCTTATCTTTGTCTTCACCGAGGGTTTGCATCTTCTTGTGCATTTCTTCTCTCTGCTCTTTACTTTTCTGGGAATATTTTAAATTGATGCTTTCAATCTTTGCAGTTTGCTCAGGGGTAAGAGATAGCTGGGTTTTAATCATCTCGGTTTGTTTCTTTGCTCTGGCTTCCGGGTCATGCGTTTTGTCCTGTGCATATGCAGTGAAGACGAAAGCAACGATGGTAAATAAGAATGTGAAAATGATAATCTTAATTCTGTGCGTTTTCATAATGATATTGTTTAGTTGTTTTATCTTTCTGCTACTAACGCAAAAATAATGTCGGAATTCAATATTCGCGGGCTTAGTATACCAACGGGCAATATGTGGGGATCAACAGCTATAGATATTTTAGCTGCCTTCATTAACGATCCTAAACAATTGATCTTTGTACATATCTCCAACAGGAATTTCTTGTCCGCCAATACGAACAGCGCTTTTTTGCACGGACTCTATTTTCCTGATAGGGACGATGTATGATTTATGAATACGAATAAATTGGCTTAAAGGCAATTTGCTCTCAATTGATTTGAGGTTCTGATGAGAGAATATTGGTTTAGGCCCACAAAATATTTTTACATAATCTTTCAATCCTTCAATGTAGAGAACTTCATCAAAATTAATTTTTACCATCTGATATTCTGATCTTACAAAAATGAAATCCCTGGCTTGCTCAGACTGGCTTAATTTTGATATCTGCGAGGAATAGATCTCCTGTGCCTTTCCAACTGCCTTAACGAACCTTTCAAATGGAATCGGCTTAAGTAAATAGTCAACAACATCCAGGTCATAGCTTTCTAATGCATAATTCTCATAAGCAGTGGTAAAAACAACCAAAGGAGCCTTCTTAAGGCTTTTCAAGAACTGTATCCCTGAAATCTCAGGCATCTGAATGTCCAGAAACAATAGATCAACATCGTTTTTATTTAAACTGTCAAGAGCTTTCAAGGCGCTTGTAAATCTTCCCGCTAACTGTAAATCCGGAATCTTGCCAACATATCTTTCTATGATATCAAGGGCCAATGGCTCATCATCTATTGCAATGCATCTTATCATTTTCTTAGCGTGATTTTCAATTGAACAATATATTTATCTTTATTTTCTTCTATTGACAATTTGTGTCTTTCAGCATATAAAAGATTTAGCCTTCGCTTGACATTATTCAAGCCTATGCCGGATGCTTTATCATTTTCTTTATTCGGATTGACACGATTCTCTATCTTCAGGTACATTGTATTGCCTGTGAGATTCAGATCAATAGATATTTCCGAACCATGTTTAAATGCATTTTCAATGAAAGGGATCAGCAACATAGGCTCTATGACATTTTCACTGAAATTTCCTTTTGTTAAAAATATAATATTCACATCTCCTCTGACCCTCATTTTCTGAAGCTCGATATAGTTATTTAAATATTCGATTTCTTTATCAAGGCTTACCTGCTTAACATCTGATTCGTACAGCATATATCTAAGCAATTGAGATAATCTCAGAATCGCTTCAGAAGTAAGTTCTGAATTATTTAAAGAAAGGGAATAAATATTGTTTAAAGTATTAAAAAGGAAGTGTGGACTAACTTGTGATTTAAGAAAGGAAAGCTCCGAGACAAGATTTTCATTTTCTATTTCCTTTTTCCTACTCTCAGCCTTATACCAGTCTAATAATAATCTGTAGCATGTACTTACAGCAAATATAAATAGGGAAGAGAAGAAAATCCGGGAGGCTTTTCTTAAGTCCTTATTGACATAAGAGTGTTTATGTGCGGGCATGTTTTCTGCAACTTCCTTATAGTCAAAATTAAATAAATGATTAAAAGATAAGTTGGCAGCCACAATAAAGACTAGAATCAGAATAATGAAAGCAAAGTAGATTGCATTTTCTCTCTGAGTTAGAAATTTTGGAATTAAAAAATTGCTATTAAAATAGAAAAAACCAACCAGAAGGGCGGTGTGAAAAATATCTCTTATAAATATATTTTCTTTGAAAGGCAGGCCTATAATAAATGGAAAGAATAAAAATCCTGCCCAACCAATAAAATGAATAAGCAATTGGGAAATGCGGTTATCCAGGAAACTTTTTTCTATTCTCATATCAGATAAATGCATAATAGGAAATTTTGCCAAGGGTTGGTAGAATAGTATACCAACTGCCTGTTTTCAAATACATAAAGCATCATGTCATGGCAATTATATGTATTGCTGACAGATAAAATTGCTGCTATTTCCTCAAATTATATGTTTTGTTGGTTTCAATGTTATTCAGGACAGCTATAAACTCTTTCGGACCTAATATAACAAAGTGCTATCAGCTTGCGACACTGCTTCCAGACGATTTAAAATATGATTCTAATTACAATCCTATCATAAAATTAAAATAATACAATTTTAATATTTATATTTCTTATATTAAATATTGTACTTTTATTATAGTATCAATTAATCAAAATTAAACTTTATAATTATTTTTATTTATAATTAATAAGATTTAACCATAATAATTGTACTAATCAAATAACAAGGTTAAATAAACAAATAAAATAATAAAATAAAAACAATATTCCTTTACAACAGGTTATAGGGCTACTATCTTTGTATTATTATAAATATTAAACTTATGAAAAAGATTTTAATTGTTGGATTATTAGTCATGATGACTACCCTCGCTTTCGCACAAACTAAAAAATCGTTTATCGCTTTCGGCTCTAAAATGAGTAAATCATATAAATGCTCCCATGTAGGAATACAGAAGATCAAAAAAAATAAATTCAAGAAAAAAGCCGTAGCAGAAATAAGGGAAATGTATTCAACGGCTATTGCTTCTGTAACTGCCGCTAAGAATGATTCAAGGCAGGCCGATATTTCTGAAAGCAATCATTCCTTGCATAAAACCATCTATGCTGTAGATAGCACATATACTCCCGCACTTCCGCTTCCTTCTCCGGTTTACTTCCGCTTTGATACCGATGAACTAAGCTATGCCGACCTCAGGCAGGTAATTCTGGCTGTAGAGCATGCAAAACTTGGGAAATTCATTATACTTGAAGGCCACACTGATTTTTTGGGCACCGATCATTATAATCGTCACTTATCATTAAAGAGAGCGAATAAAATAAAAGCGATGATGATTGACTTAGGTGTAGCCGCTGATGCGATCGCTGTTGTTGGTCATGGAGAAGCAAAACCTGCCACGCTTCAAATTTCTGATACCCACCGTCAGCTTAACAGAAGAGTTGAGTTTGTTGTGATGAATAAAAATTAAGCAGCAGCTATTATTTCTTTAGTGTGGCGGAAAACCTTTGAGAAATCAAGGGTTTTTCTATTTTCTGGCATATTGACGATAACTATTTCAATGATACCTTGGAATGAATGTGTTAATGTGTGAAAGTTGGGGACTAAATAATTTCTGGTTCTGTAATTTTTTATTGGCTTCCTTCCAATACCTTCCTAAGCTGCTCAGTGTCCAAATCCTTCTCCCAGTTGGATACAACAATCGTTGCTATGCCATTGCCAATAAGATTTGTGATGGCGCGTGCTTCTGACATAAATCTGTCAACACCGAGCAGCAAAGTAATGCCGGCCACAGGTATTGTACCCATTGAAGCAAGAGTAGCGGCCAGGGTTATAAATCCACCGCCGGTCACGGCAGCGGCACCTTTGGAAGTAAGCAGCAAAACACCCAGCAAGATCAGCTCATGAGAAAAAGTCAGCTGCGTATTCGTGGCCTGTGCAATAAAAAGTGCAGCAATGGTCAGGTAAATACAAGTGCCATCAAGATTAAAAGAATATCCGGCAGGGATCACCAAACCACAGACAGATTTCGAACATCCTGCATCTTCCATTTTTTTGATCATGCGTGGAAGCACTGATTCGGAAGAAGATGTGCCGAGCACTATAAAAATTTCTTCTTTAATATATTTCAGAAATTTCCACAGGCTGAATCCATTCGCGAAGGAGATGAG
The DNA here is from genome assembly GCA_035568055.1 of Cytophagaceae bacterium. Classification (GTDB taxonomy): domain Bacteria; phylum Bacteroidota; class Bacteroidia; order Cytophagales; family Cytophagaceae; genus DATMOV01. The sequence continues at coordinate 837 of DATMOV010000017.1, read as the reverse complement.
CCCGAGCACTATAAAAATAAAAAAGAAACAAGTGAGGTATACGCAAGCCATAAGTTTGCCTAAAGAAAGAAGAGAGCCGAGTCCATACTTTCCAATGGTGAAAGCCATGGCTCCGAATGCTCCAATGGGAGCCACATGCATGATCACATTGATAATCTTAAAAAATACTGTTGATAAAATTTCCAGGGCTTTCACCACAGGTTTTCCTGTTTCACGCATGGAAGCCAGTACCGCTCCGAATAAAATAGCCAGAAAAAGTATCTGTAAGATTTCTCCTTTCACAAAAGCATCGGCAGGGTTTGAAGGAATAATATTTAATAAAAATTCTGTTGTATTCATCTCCCCGGCTTTCGATGTATAAGCTTCTACGCTTTTTGAATCCAGAGAAGCAGGATCAATATTCATTCCCTTGCCAGGTTCTACAATTTTTACAACAGTGAGGCCAATAATAAGTGCGAGTGTAGTTACAGCTTCAAAATACAGCAAAGCCTTCAATCCAACTCTTCCTATCTTCTTCAGATCCCGCATTCCTGCGATGCCTGTCACTACTGTCACAAAAATAATCGGGCCTATCATCATTTTGATAAGCTTGATGAACAGGTCTCCGAGCGGTTTCACATCCGTAGCAATGGCAGGATAATAAATACCGAGCAGGACTCCACAGATGATAGCGAGGATTATATAAAAATAGAGGTGTTTAAAAAATTGCTTGCCTTGAGACATATTTTAAAAATAAGAATTTTAGACATCAGACCTGACAGGTTTGCCGTTTATTTTAAGGTAAGCTCTTAAATTATAAAAGCTTCGTTAATTTTAATTAAAACCTGTCAGGTCTTA
>DATMOV010000016.1:0-2448 GCA_035568055.1 Cytophagaceae bacterium | reverse complement strand
CACCGGTGATAAGCTGGAGATTTTACGATACTATTTATACCGAAAGATTCCTTGGGCTTCCTTCTGAGAATGCAGCAGGCTATGATGAAAATTCACCACTTTCATACGCCGCTAAATTGAGGGGGAATTATTTACTGATCCACGGCACCTCGGATGACAACGTACATATTCAGAATTCCATAGCGATGCAGGAAGCACTGGTCAAGGCTAATAAACAGTTTGATGTCTTTTATTATCCCAACAAGAACCATGGAATTTATGGCGGCATCACCCGATACCATCTTTATAAAATGATGACAGGGTTTATTGAAGGGAAGTTGTAATGCTTGGGGTTTCGTCATTTGAGGCAAATGACTGATAGTTCAAAGTAAATATTAAGAATTTTACAACACGGTTCTTAATGTAATGCCGAAGCAATCTGGTGGTTAAGTGCATTGATCTACCGGATTGCTTCGGCATTGCTTTTAACAACATCTTTTCTTAGCCAAATACTTTTCTTTCCAAACAAACAGTCATTTGCCTCGCAATGACGTGTAGTTCTAGCAAACCTTCAGCAACATAGACTCCAAAGTAAGGCCGGGGCCAAAGGCGAAGCTCAGAATATTTTTTCCGCGATCAGCTTCTTTCAGTTCTTTAAAAATAGATTGAAGCACAAAAAGCACGGTTGGGGAAGACATATTGCCGTAATGTTTCAGAACATCATAAGCATATCTGTTATCGTGTTTTGAAAGTCCCAGCTCGTTTTCTATGGCTTCCAGAATTCTTTTTCCGCCCGGATGAATGGCGAAGTAATCAATTGATGAAAGCTCCATATTGATATTTTTCAGCAACTTATCCGTAAGGTTTTTAATGCCTCCTTTGATTAATTCAGGAACATAAGATGAGAGCGTCATTTCAAAGCCGTGGTCTGTGATGTGCCATGCCATATCATTTTTCCCATCCAATGCGAGCGAACAATAGAAAGACTCCATGCTTAAAGAATTTCCTTCATCCTGCTTCTTTCCTTCGATCAGGACCGCTGCCGCTCCATCTCCGAAGAGCGCGTTGGATATCATCTGGTCAGGATTTTTATTTTTCAAAAAATGCAGGCTGCAGAGTTCCACGCAAACGATCAGGACTTTTGCATTTTCATTGGCCTTGCATGCCCAGTCAGCCACCTTCAACGCATTGAAAGCCGCATAGCAGCCCATGAAGTTGATGCAGGTCCTTTGTGCTGATGGGTCAAGCTTAAGTTTCTCTACCAGCTCTATATCAAGTCCGGGAGCATATAAACCCGTGCAGCTAACTGTGATCACATGCGTAATCTTTTTCAGATCTATATCCATCGGGTTCAGGCAATCCGCAATGGCTTTAAGCGCCAGCTTTAAAGCGAACTTTTCATACAGCCTCATTCTGGGGCCTATGGTGGGGAAAGGTTCCATGCCGGCGGTATTGGGGAAGAATTCAAAATCTCCATTCTCCCTGGAATAATCTTCCATGACTGTATACCTATGCTGAATTCCCGTAGCCCGGTATAACGCGGAAAGGCGTATACTTTCCATCTCTTCCATTTCAAGTGTTTCAGTCATAAGGCTTGCCACCTGCGACTGGGAAATCCTGATTTCCGGTGTAGCAATGCCAACGGAAGTTATATAGCTTTTAGACATCTCTTTATAAACAAAAAAGTCAGTAACTTGTTAAAAATACTCATGATTAAGAAATCTACGATACTGCATTTAAGGATTCCATTCTCCTTATACCTGCTTCCATTTTTCTGTTTTGCAGCAAGCCAGGCGACCCATCCAAACTTATGGTACCTGCTTCTTTCTGCTATAATAATACATCTTATTTTCTATCCTTCCGCAAATGCCTTCAACAGTTATTATGATAAAGACGAAGGAAGTATTGGCGGACTGGAAAATCCTCCCCCGGTGGATAAAGAGGTACTCTACGTTTCATATATTTTTGAATTCGCATCGCTCGTGCTGGCTTTCCTTATTGGCTGGCGTTTCGCTGTCATGATTCTAATCATCAACCTCATGTTCAAAGCTTATAGCCACCCCTGGATAAGACTGAAAAAATATCCATGGATCGGTTTGCTGACAGTCGCAATATTCCAGGGAGGGCATACTTATATGATGTCTTATATGGCTATCAACGATGCGTCATTTGATTTATTACTTGAATCTTCTGTGATTATTCCGGCGATGCTTTGCACTGTGTTGCTGCTTGGTTCCTATCCTATGACCCAGATTTATCAGCACGAAGAGGATGGAAGGAGAGGCGATCTGACCATTAGCCGAAGGTTAGGAGTAAGAGGAACTTTTATATGGACAGGAATTATCTATGCCTTGGGTATTTCAGGATTTGTTGCCTATCTGACGAGTTATTACTCTTTTCTGATTTCCATGGCTCTTCTGATCTGTCTTTCTCCGACCTTGATTTATTTTATTAAATGGTTTTTGAGGG
>DATMOV010000015.1:0-5266 GCA_035568055.1 Cytophagaceae bacterium | reverse complement strand
CTTGGACATCCAATTCATATTATGCTCATACATTTCCCCATGGCTCTGTTTCCTGTTGGGTTTCTCTTCGATTTGCTCTCATGGTTGAAAGACGAAAAGATATTCGCCCTGATGGGCTTTTATTGCATGGGAACAGGTCTTGTAGCGTCAATCCTTGCAGCTTTATTTGGAGTAGCAGATTTTTTAAAATTGCCTGATGATCAAACAATCAGGACAAAAGCAGTAATCCATGCTGGGATTAATATTCTAGTTGTTTTTGTTTACCTGGGACTTTTTATCTTCAGATTAGCGGAGTTCCATGATCAAAAAATTGTATCACTAATGCTTAATATTGTGAACGGGGTATTAGTACTTGGGCTCATTATTTCCGCTCATTTTGGAGGAGAGCTGATATTGAAACATAAAATTGGAATGATTGCAGACGAAAAAAAATAGCTTAGTTTGTTTTATCCACTTGGAACATCACTGCTAAAACAACTCTGTCACATCTGTCCATTTTGAAATGGAACAAATCTATTTCTCCTTTCTCAAAGAGGCTATCTTTTAGCGAAGCTTTCGCCCTATGAAGGCGGGTTTTTACATTTTCAATACTTAAGGAAAGAGTCTCTGAGGTCTCATTCACTGAAAGCCCCTCTACTTCCCTCATAATATACACGGAACGTAAAGTTTCAGGTAATTCATCGATGGCATGTTCAAGATATTTTTTCATTTCATCATTCATAAGATTCTGATCCGGAGTGGGCTCATTGGAAAATTTTGTATCCGGAAGTTCATCTGAAGAAACGGCAATATAATTCCTGACTCTTTTTTCCTTATTCAGTGACTGGTTAGCCTGATTGATCAGGATGCGGGTAATCCATGTTGAAAATTGGGATTTTCCTTCAAATTGCTTTAAATGCAGGTACGCTTTAATGTATGTCTCCTGCATGACATCCTCGATTTCATCCTCATTTCTAATAAAAGAACGAGCTATACGGTATAAGCGTTGATTATATTTTCGGATAATCCCTTCGTAAAGCTGCTTTTCCCCTTTTATGATCCTCTCTATCAAATCAGCTTCTGTATTCATCGGATATATTTTCTTATTAGATGAATTTAGATGAATAAGGTTACAAGACTATTCTCAATAATTGCAGATTTTTTGAGCTAATATCAGCTAAACACCACCATCTGAAAGCCCTTCACGGGAAGAGACAAACAATTCTTTGTCCTTATTTCTGTGGTAAACATGATAGAATATTCCAAGCAGCATGCCTATAACTCCACCCATCTTGCTGAAGTTATTCATCTTCTCCACTACCAGAAAATGATCTTTGTCAATAATATTAAGGCCGGAAGAAATCTCGCTATCACCAGCCCCCATTGCCAGTCCTATAAGGCTGAAAATAAACGCCGAACATAATGCTATCAAAAAAGAAAATGAGGAATATTTTACCATTTTTAGCCAGTCATAGTGTATCATCCCCACCAGGGAAAGGATACCGCCAAGCAGTAACCCTACCTGCCATGTATTTTTAAAGCCCACGATTGCTGCACCCCATCTTGGATTTGTATCCTCTGCAATATTAGAAATCGGGAACCTGAACTTGGTAAAAAATTCAGGCGAAACCGTAAACGCGATCTGGTCTTGTAATGCCCCATAGATGCCCGCTACAATGGGCCCGAGAATAAGAAGGAATATTAATACAGCGAATTTCATACGTTTTTTGTTTTAGTAATGTAAAGAGTTCAGAGTCGACGGTCCATAGTCAACAGCAGGATAGCGCTTTGTGGTCTGTGGACTATTGACTTCTTACTATTTTATATACCTGAAATCATGCCCTGCTGGCAATTGTACAATAAATTCATACATCAGCTTAATTACACTTTCAACATCTTCCTTTGAAACCATTTCCACTGTGGTATGCATATATTTTAATGGCAAAGATATTAATGCAGAACATACACCTGCATTTGAATAGGCGAAAGCATCTGTATCCGTTCCTGTTGCTCTATATGCGGATGCCCGTTGGAAAGGGACATTCATTTTGTTAGCGATATCGATGATCATGTGCAACAGGTTGTTCTGTACTGCCGGACCATAAGTTAAAACAGGCCCTTTACCTGCGGAAAGATCGCCACTGGAAATTTTACTGTAAGCCGGAGACTGTGTATCATGGCAAACATCGGTAATGATAGCGACATCAGGCTTAATACGGTGTGCGATCATTTCAGCGCCTCTTAAGCCAATCTCTTCCTGCACTGAATTTACGATGTAAAGTCCGAATGGAAGATGATTTCCATTTTCCTTAATCCTTCGCGCTACTTCGGCGATCATAAAGCCGCCAATCCGATTATCGAGCGCGCGTCCCACAAAATATTTATCATTCAGTGACATGAATTCATCCACAAAAGTGGCGACACATCCTACATGGACACCTAGCGCTTCCACTTCTTCTTTGGAGGAGCAGCCAAGATCAAGAAAAATATTCTTCATCGTCGGTGGCTTATCATTATCATTGTCACGCACGTGAATAGCGGGCCAGCCAAATATACCCTTTACGATGCCTTTAGCAGTATGGATGTTTACTCGCTTTGACGGAGCGATGCTATGATCGGAACCTCCATTTTTTCGTAAATAAATATACCCCTCTTTGGTGATATAATTGACGAACCAGGAGATTTCATCCGCATGAGCTTCTATCACGACCTTATAGGGAGCATCGGGATTGATCACGCCTACAACGGTTCCATACGTATCCGTGAAATATTCATGAATGTATGGCTTGATATACTCCAGCCATAGCTGCTGTCCCGACCATTCAAATCCGGTAGGCGAAGCATTGTTAACATACTTTTCTAAAAATTTTAAACTTTCTTCTCTCATTTTAATCAGACTTTAGACATTAGATAACCAAACATTATACATTAAGGTTATTTATTTTACTTAGGTACGTTCCTTGTCCTTTTTTCCCTCTTTCCTAACTCCTCATTCCTAATCTCTCCCTACAATGGTATATTCCCATGCTTCTTCTTCGGCAGCGTCGCCACTTTATTTTGCAACATTGAAAATGCCGAGATCAGTTTTTTTCTTGTTTCTTCCGGCTTGATCACTTCATCGATATAGCCTCTGTTTGCCGCAATATACGGATTGGCAAACTTGGCGGTGTATTCATCTATCTTTTCCTGAAGTTTTGCTTCTTTATCCTGTGCTTCCGAAATCTCTTTTTTAAAGATGATCTCTGCTGCCCCCCTGGCTCCCATTACAGCTATTTCCGCGGTAGGCCAGGCATAATTCATGTCGGCACCTATATGCTTTGAATTCATCACATCATAAGCTCCGCCATAAGCTTTGCGGGTAATGACAGTAATCCTCGGAACAGTCGCTTCACAGAAAGCATAGAGAAGTTTCGCCCCGTTAGAAATTATACCGTTCCACTCCTGATTGGTACCAGGAAGAAATCCAGGCACATCTTCAAAAACCAATAGCGGAATATTGAAGCAGTCGCAGAACCTGACGAACCGTGCCGCTTTGATGCTGGAATGTATATCAAGCACACCGGCAAGTACGGCAGGCTGATTTCCAACAATACCAATACTTCTGCCGGCCAGCCTTGCAAATCCTACTACTATATTTTCAGCGAAATTTTTATGCACTTCAAAAAAACTTTCTTTATCGGCGACAAGATTGATCACTTCCCTCATGTCATAAGGCTGATTAGGGTTTTGTGGTATGATACTATTCAGCGCAGTGACAATCTCATCCGAAGCTGAATAATCGTTTGCGGGAGCTTCATCTTCACAATTCTGCGGCATATAGCTGATCAGTTTTCTTATATTGGTGATGCACTCCACTTCATGTGCGCATGAAAAATGTGTGACACCGCTTTTGCTGCTATGCGCCAATGCTCCTCCCAATTCCTCCGAAGTTACATTTTCATGGGTAACAGTCTTCACTACATTCGGACCAGTTACAAACATATAGCTGGTATTTTCCACCATCAGAATAAAATCGGTAATGGCAGGAGAATAAACTGCGCCTCCTGCACAAGGCCCCATGATTGCAGAAATCTGAGGAATAACGCCCGAAGCAAGTGTGTTCCTGTAAAATATATCCGCATAAGCGCCAAGGGAAACCACACCTTCCTGGATCCTTGCACCACCGGAATCATTCAAGCCAATAATCGGAGCGCCATTCTGCATGGCGAGATCCATAATTCTGCAAATTTTTTCTGCATGAGCCTCAGAAAGAGAGCCGCCGAATACGGTAAAATCCTGGGAAAAAACATAAACCAGCCTTCCATCAATAGCGCCAAAGCCTGTTACCACCCCATCGCCTAAATATTGTTCTTTGTCAAGTCCGAAATCTTTGCTCCTATGTGTGACGAATTTTCCAATTTCCTCAAAGGAGCCTGGGTCAACTAAAAGTTCCACTCTCTCTCGGGCTGTGAGCTTTCCTTTGGTGTGCTGGGCATCTAAACGTACTTGTCCGCCGCCAAGCAAAGCCTCTCTGTTTTTTTGTTCAAGAATCTCCAATTTGCTTTTTTCCTGTTCAGGCTTCATAAAATGGGTTTTTAACATGTACAATTTATAGAAAAAACAGAAATAACAAACAGTTAAGTAATGAGTATTATGTATTGAGTATTGAGCGTATTGAAACGGATGGTTTCAATAGAACATAGTTCAGAGCATAATATGCTGATGTAACTAAGGGCTATGGACTGTAGATTATGGACTATTAGATTTTATTTTTTTATATTTAGCTATGAACCCTGAGAAAATTGCTGTACTGGACTTAGGAACGAACACTTTTAACCTGCTCATCGCGGAAAAAAGCGAGGATGGAATGCATACCATTCATAAGGAAAAGACCGGGGTGAAATTAGGCAAGGAAGGGATCACCAAAGGTTTTATATCCGCTGAGGCTTATGAAAGAGCCATTAATACTGTGAGCCATTATAAAGAAGTGATAGATCAATATGGCGTTAGTAAAATTGTGGCTGTCGCAACAAGCGCCTTCCGCAACGCACGAAATGGCTATCAATTGGTCAAAGACATTAAAGAGAAAACTGATATTGATGTTCAGACAATAGCGGGAGAAAAGGAAGCTGAGTTGATCTACTATGGTGTCAAGGCGGCTATGGACCTGGGTAAAAGCACTTCATTATTACTTGATATCGGAGGAGGGAGCGTAGAGTTTGTTATCTGCAATAATGATAAGATCTTCTGGAAAGGCAGCTATGAAATTGGCGGTCAAAGACTCATCGACAAGTTCCAGAATTCCGAT
>DATMOV010000014.1:0-2586 GCA_035568055.1 Cytophagaceae bacterium | reverse complement strand
CATCCTCGGCTACGACCTGGTCAATGAGCCTGTCACTACCAAATCCATTGACCAATGGAAGGATCTGGCTCAGCAGCTTACTGATGAGATAAGAAAGGTAGATCGTAACCATCTGATGATTGTAGAAAGGCTTAATGGCATTGCCGGCAGATGGGACAATGATGCTGACTATAACATGTTCCTCATCAATGATGAAAATACTTTGTATACTTTCCACTTTTATAATCCTATTGAATACACACATCAGAATGCTTCATGGACCAACTTCGGTGACGGGGGAAAATATCCTGATGAAAGTATTCTACAGTGGCCATCCGATATGACCTGGTATTCCTGCGACCACTCAAATCCTAAGCTCAAGCCAGGAGACTCTGACTGGAAATTCTATGAAGGCAATAAATTTAAGGTCACGGACCCAAAGATGATTTGCGGGAAATCCTCATTCGTTTCTGCCAATAATCAGGGCAAAGCATATTTTGATGATATAGTAGTGAAAGAATTTGATGAGCAAGGGAATTTTGTCCGCGATATTTTTAAAATAAACATTACTTCAAAAGATGGCTGGTACTTTTGGAGCAAAAATGAAAGCGGCCGCTGTGATCTGTCAATGGAGGAAGGCCATAACGATGCTTATTCTATCGTCCTTAGCGGCACCACCGATGATGCCAGCACCAACTCCAACGCTTATCGCTTTAAAGTGAAACAGGACTACTATTATTCTGTCAGCGGATGGATGAAAGGGACTAACATTAATGCAGAAGCAAACTGCCTGATCAGGCTGGACTTTGAAACAAGTCCTTTGCACGGAAAAATTACCGGACGTAATAAAGAATACCTGGAAGAAGAAGTGAAAAAATATTTAGCATTCGGACAAAAGAATAATGTCCCCTTATACTGCGGAGAGTTTGGTGTGATCAGCGGCTGCTTCACGACTGGCAAAGGCGGGCTGCAATGGGTAAGCGACATGCTGGACATATTCGAAAAACATCAGGTACACTATACCTATCATTCATACCATGAAGATGCCTTCGGACTTTATTACGGATACAATTCTCCACCTAGTCCGAATAATGCGAACCAGGAATTGATAAATGTGTTTAGGGCTAATTTGAAGGGTAAATAGTTTTTCGTGCTTCGTGCTCAGGAAAAAAATCATGCCTGTAAATTGATAGCTGATTTTTACTGTACCAGCACTCTGCACTTTTCCTTCCAAAGCACTAAGCACTGAGCACTTTTTCCAATCGGCCATACGCCTCTTTAATTTTCTCCACCGGAACACAAAGCGACATCCTCAAAAACGGTTTCCCATTCGAACCGAATATTTCTCCGGGGGTGATAAAAATAAAAGTTTTGTGCAGAAGCTCATCTACGAATTTAGCCATGTCAGGAACTGTTATAGGGTCTTTGGGTTTTGCCCAGACGAACAATCCTACCTGGTCTTTTTTATATTCGAAGTTAAGCAAATCTAAAATTTTCCAGATCCATTCCCGGCGCTCCTGGTAAATGGCGTTTCTTTTCGCGTGCCATTCATCCGAATTATCCAAAGCTTTAATAGCTGCCTGCTGTATTCCGAGGAACATGCCCGAATCAATATTGCTTTTTACAGTTAAGGCTGCATTGAGGTATTCTTCTTTGCCCAACATCATCCCTACCCGCCAACCAGCCATGTTGTGCGACTTGCTCAGAGAGTTGAGTTCAACAGCCACTTCTTTAGCACCGGGCATGGCAAGCAAACTTAATGGAGGCTTTTTATTAAGCACCAGGCTATATGGATTATCGTAGCAGAGCAAAATCTTTTTTTCTGTAGCGAAGGCTACCAGATCTTCCAGCACTTCTCTTTTTACTTCAGTGCCAGTAGGCATGTGCGGATAATTCAACCACATGATCTTTACTTTTGAAGTATCAGAATTTCTAAGGGTTTTCATATCTGGATACCAGCCATTCGCTTCGGTCAGGTCATAATACTTAATCCTTGCACCAACCAGGTTCGACAGCGACGAATAAGTCGGATAGCCTGGATTAGGAACCAGCACTTCATCGCCAGGATTCAGAAAAGCCATGGAGATATGGAGTATTCCTTCCTTGGAACCCATCAAAGGCAAGATCTCTTTATTCGGATCAAGGTCAACAGCATAAATTTTCTTATACCATGAAGAAATTTTCTCTCTCAACTCAGGCACACCTCTGTAAGGCTGATAACCATGGGTATTAGGTTTCTGAGCACATTCAGTGAGGGCTTTAATGGTATCTTCAGAAGGTGTAAGATCCGGGCTGCCGATGCCAAAGCTGATTACATTTTTGCCTTCCTTGTTCAGCTTCGCTATTTCCTCTAGCTTTTTTACAAAATAATATTCTTTAACTCCTCCTAACCTATCTGCTGTTTGAATGATCATGTATTGTTTCTCCTTTTTTGTATTCACCTAAAATTTTTAAATCTTCCACGATGGATTTCACTTCTATAGATCTCCGGAAATCGTCATAATTTTCCCACTCACAATCTATATAAAAAGTATACTCATTGGGCTTTCCTAAAATAGGCAGCGACTGGATCTTGGTAAGGTTGATCCTATTATCTACGATTACTTT
>DATMOV010000013.1:0-3853 GCA_035568055.1 Cytophagaceae bacterium | reverse complement strand
CGTATTTAAAGCAAAATATTAAGAATTTGCGACACTCTTTTTCTAGATGTAATGCCGAAGCAATCCGGTGGTTAAGCGCTGGATCTAGCGGATTGCTTCGGCATTACATGATCACGCACTATGTTTAACCGCATATTTTTCTTTCAAATCAAGAGACATTTGCCTCGCAATGACGTCATATTTCTAAGTTGACGGCTATACCCTTGAAGGGGGGGATGTCCAGATCCGCAAATAGAATGTTTAATAAATAATCTTTTGCTTTGTTAATAGAGAAAATATAAATACTGCTAAAACTATAAAAACTGTTTTTCTCAGTTACTTTTCTTGGTTTTTAGTAATTAATAGGTGAAATTAAGGCTTATAGAATATTTAAAACTATAAGGCAATTTAAAAAGAGGAGCCTCGTTCTGCTGAAAAAGTCAATAATGAAAAGAATTTATTTGCTGTTGTTCATTGGAGCCGGTCTTGGGGCAACAGATGTTTTTGGACAGGCTACAGCGCCAAAATATAGTAATGAGTTTTTAAATATAGGAGTGGGTGCCAGGTCTTTCGGCATGTCAAATGCCAGCACCGCCATTACTAATGATGTAACCTCGGCATACTGGAACCCCGCAGGTCTTTTGGGGATCGGGAAAAAATATGAAGTGGCCTTAATGCACTCGGAATATTTTGCCGGGATCGCCAAATATGATTATGCAGGCTTCGCCACTCAGATAGATTCACAAAGCGTACTAGCCTTATCAGTTATCCGTTTTGGAGTCGATGATATTCCGGATACCCGTTTTCTCTACGATGCGAACGGAGCCATTAATTACAATAATGTTAAATACTTCTCCGCCTCAGATTACGCTTTTCTTCTTTCGTATGCCAGAAAAAGTAATTTTCTGCCGGGCTTGAAATTAGGCGCCAATTTTAAGGTGATACACCGTATTGTTGGAAATTTTGCTAATTCATGGGGCTTTGGTTTAGACGGAGGTGCCCAATATGAAATAAAACGATGGAAGTTCGGCCTGATGGCCAGGGATATAACCACCACCTTCAATGCCTGGACCCACAATACAGAGTTGGTGAAAGACGTATATACGCAAACCGGCAATGTTATCCCTACGAATTCAATAGAGATCACCCTGCCAAGGCTTATTTTAGGGGCAGCCAGGGATTTTAAAATCACTAAGAAAATAAGTGCGCTGGCCGCTGTAGACCTTATAAATACTTTTGACGGAAGAAGGAATGTTCTGATAAAAACCAGGCTTCTTTCAATAGATCCTAATGTTGGTCTTGAAATCGATTATCAAAAAGTCGTTTACCTTCGTATGGGTATAGGGAATATACAGAAGATAAAGGATTTTAATAATAAGGCTTATACAAGTATTCAGCCTAACTTTGGGCTTGGGTTAAAGATCAACAGGTTCTCCATTGATTACGCGTTAACCAATATCAGCAGTACAAGTCAATCTTTATATTCAAATGTCTTTTCTTTAAAAATAGGGCTTAATTAATCCTGTGAAGGTAAATACAAAAATATTCTTTGCTCTTATCCAGGCCATGCTGTCTGCGGGCTTTGCTTTCGCACAGCCCTATAGCAATGAATGGGTTGTACCGGGGCAGACTTATTATAAAATTCCTGTAGGAAAAACCGGCCTTTATGCACTTAGCTATTCGGATATTCCATCAGGTACTGATCCCAGAAAAATGCAAATATGGCGGCGGGGTGTGGAGCAGGCCATTATAGTAAAAGGGGAGAGCGATGGCAGTTTTGATCCTGCAGATTCATTATTTTTCTATGGAGAAATAAATGACGGAGTGATGGATGCCGCCCTGTACCTTACGCCAGCTCTTCAGCCTCATCAATATTACAGCCTGTATACCGATACCAGCGCTTATTTTCTTACCTGGGCTTCTTCCGGACCGGTGAAAAGAATGGTGCAATTAAATGCCAGCTCTACTTCCCAGCCCGCTGCACCATTTCATATCAACGAGGAGCTTATGCTTTTTACCAATACCTATGATGAGGGCCGGCCTTACAGCCTTCAAACGTACCTTTCAGAATTTGATATGGGCGAAGGCTGGTTTGGCAATGCCTATACGGTAGGCCAGAGTTTTAGCGCTACAGTGAATGCAAGCGGCTTTTATCCATCAGGCCCGCTTCCTCAACTGGAAATTATGCTGGTAGGAAGGAATAATAATAATCAAAGCGTGGAAATTTTAATAGGCAACAATTCTATAGATACGATAGTAAACTTTTCTGGTCATTCCACTTATAAATTCAACGCAAGCCTCGCTTTCAATATTTCCCCGAGCCTGCCGATTACTTTCAAGCCACTCTCCGTCGGTGGTGCAAATGGTTATGTATCATTGGCTTACATCAGGCTTAATTTTCCTCAGTCATACAATGTGCAGGGGCAGCCTGAGAAATATATCACTTTGCCTCAGAATCCGCAGGATACAACTTTTATTCAGATAAGCAACCCTTCATTACCGGCGTATATTTTTGATATTACAGATAAAAATAACATAAGGCAGGTAAGTCAGAGTGTGCAGGCCGGCCTGCTGAACGCTATAATACCCGGCACGGACATCCCGGCGGGTCGTAAACTATATGTCAGTTCGGCCGTGATGCCGGTAACAGGAATGAAAACAGTGGATCTTTCCGGATATGATACTACAGGTAATTATATTATCGTCAGCCATGCGAACCTGGCCGCATCGTCAACAGCTTATGCCGCTTATAGATCTTCTGTGAATGGCGGAGGGCACAAAGTAGTGCTGTCTGAAATCAATAAACTTTATAATTTATTCAGCTATGGAGATAAGTCTCCCTTGGCGATCCGTCATTTTGCCGACTATTTGCTTGATCATGGCAAACCTCAATATCTTTTATTATTAGGAAAAGGAGTATCTGTCAATAGCAACAATAATGCTAATGGAGCGTATTACAGAACAAATCCTGTCGCATATAAAACAGTTCCGGACCCTTATTATTACCACCTTATTGATGACCTTATTCCGCCTGCAGGCTATCCAGGTTCGGATATTTTATATACCATGGGCCTTGATCCTGTTCTGGGCGCTTATATGCCTGCTATTGCCACCGGCCGTATCGCAGCAAGAAATGATGCTGAGGTAATGGATTATCTTAATAAGGTCATAGAGCATGAAACGGGTATTTATGCTGACTCCAACTGGCTCTGGAGAAAGAACCTGATACACCTGAGCGGAGGGGATGATGCCGGACAGATAAATGCGTTTAAAACCTGGATTAGTGGCAGCACAATGAAGGGTGTTGCTGAAGGCCCTAATTTTGGAGGAAAGGTTGTCAAGACTTTTACCAAAGAATCGCCTGGCAGTGTTGACGATAGTTTTCGCTCAAGTGTAGCGGACGAAGTGAATAAAGGGGTTTCCTATATTACCTTTCTGGGACACGCCTCGCCTGCCATTACAGACGTCGATCTTGGATTTGTTTCCTATCCGATATATGGATATCAGAATAAGGGTAAATACCCCATGCTTTTACTGAATGGATGCTCATCGTCCAATGTTTTCAATTATTATTCTTTCAGTGAAGACTGGATCCTTACACCTGACAAAGGAGCTGTTGCGGTTATCGGGCATACAGATATAGGATATCCTGATGAACTTGAGGCATATTCTCAGGACTTTTATAAGACAGCTTTTGTTGATACAAATTTTATTGATAAGCCTGTAGGATTGATACAAAAGAAACTTCTCAGTTTGTTCATCGCTGCTCAAAACCCCTTCTATGACCAGAGAGCTTTGGCAACCATTGAGCAGATGATCCTGCATGGTGATCCTGCTATTAGAATTTATCATCCAAGCAAGCCTGATTATTCAA
>DATMOV010000012.1:0-6705 GCA_035568055.1 Cytophagaceae bacterium | reverse complement strand
CATGCGGATAAAAAATGCAGAAAAGTTGTAAAAGAAGCATTGAAATATTCTCCAGGTGCTTTTGTCGCGATCATAGGCTGCTACGCTCAATTAAAACCCGAAGAGATAAGCCGTATCCCCGGAGTTGACGCGGTACTCGGTGCGTCAGAAAAATTCAGGTTGATAGAGTTGCTGGGTACTTTTGAAAAGAAAGATAAACCGGTGATTATTTCCTCTGAAATTAAAGAAGCCACCGAATATTATTGCTCCTATTCCATGAACGACCGTACCAGAACTTTTCTTAAAGTTCAGGATGGATGTGATTACTCATGCAGCTTCTGCACCATCCCGCTTGCACGTGGAGGCAGCCGCAGCGACACCATTGATAATATCTTAAGGACTGCTGAAAATATCGCATTGCAGGATGTGAAAGAAATCGTATTGACCGGTGTCAACATCGGGGATTTTGGAATCATCGGTGGAAAGCGTGAAAAAAGTTTTTTTGACCTGATCAAAGAACTGGATAAGATCAAGGGCATTGAAAGATTCAGAATCTCTTCCATCGAGCCTAATCTGCTGACTGATGAGATTATTAAATTTGTCAGCACCTCAGAAAAATTTGTTCCGCATTTTCATATCCCCCTTCAATCAGGCTCCAACAATATTCTAAAGCTCATGAAAAGACGATATCAGCGGGAATTATATCGGGATAGGATCATCAGCATAAAATCAATGATGCCCCATTGCTGTATAGGAGTGGATGTGATTGTAGGTTTCCCCGGTGAAACGGAACAGGATTTCTTAGATACTTACAATTTTCTCAATGAGTTGGACATCTCTTACCTTCATGTTTTCACTTATTCAGAAAGAGCAAACACCCATGCTCTTTCATTGAAAGGTTCTGTTCACATGGAGAGCAGAAATGAAAGGTCTAAAATGTTGAGGATTCTTTCGGAAAAGAAAAGAAGGCTTTTCTACGAACAGCATCTTGGCTCAATTCATAAGGTTTTATTTGAGCAGGATGCCGAAGAAGGCTTGCTTCATGGATTCACCTCAAATTATATAAAAGTTTCTGTCAGGTATGACCCAATCCTGGTCAGGGAATTAAAAGAAGTAAGGTTAAGCAGCATTAATGAAAAAGGTTTGGTAGAGATAGAGGAAATTGTGGAAACAGTTGGGCATTAAAAAGCCTCCCGATTCTGTCGGGAGGCTTTTTAATGGTTTTTGTTTTGGAAGAATTACTTCTTAAATATCTTAAAGGTTTTATTATCTGCGTCTATATAATACACACCTGAGGCAAGGTCATTCATACTGATCTCTTTTCCTTTGCCTTTTCTAACAACATTTCCGTAAGCATCCAGCACTTCATAATCAGCATCGCGGGAAGGGTTGAAATAAACCTTATCAGAAACTCTTTTTGGATAAATGTCAAGCGAAGGCAGATCAGAAGTAAATTCCATAACAGAGGAATAAAATACCTGTCCATCACCTTCTAGATATTTAATCCTGTATTTATTCAAGCCTGAATGATGAGATGATAATGCATCATAGTTATTCAGGATTGGAGATTCTTTTCCGCTTAACTCTTTTACTGTGATCCATCTGTTATTCACAAACTGCTCAATGAAGAACTTACCTTTAGGTTTCTCACCTTTAGATGCCCACAATAAATGTTCTTTGTCTACATTAAAAGAGCTGAATTGAAATGCGCTGGAAGGGCGTATTACCTGTGGGTTTAATACTTTAGGTTTACAGTCGTCTTTGTGAGTGATGCGTATCTTTACCGCTTCATGCAATTTAAGATGGGAAAGATCAATTTCGTAAGCACTCGACTGGATCGCCGTCATTACTTTCTGATCATTTACAAATACATCATTAGTACAGAAATCTTTCATATTGCCGGCAAAAGGATTTTGCACATAAAGATTTTTGCCTTGGTATACTCCCTGGAGTTCAAGAATACCAGCATTTACCTGACTGATAAAACCAAAAAGTGACAACACTAGTAAATACTTTATCTTCATCATAATACTATCAATACTTCTTTTAAAGATCATATTCCTTAGAAATACCAAAAAACAAAAATGGATAATAATCTTGTATGATACAAGTATGTTAAGTGATAATTTTTAAGTTTTTTGATATTAAAATTAGTGTGATTTAAAACACTAAATGTTTAACCTAAATAAAATTGACTTATTAATTAATTTATAATTACCTGCCAATTTAGAAAAAAAGAATGTTTCTCTAAAATTTTTACTTAATTTTATATTAAAACTAGTACAAATTAGTTAATAACGTAACATTTACCATGATTTTGATGAAAATACGGGTTATAGCATTATTTATTCTTATAAGCTTTAATTTTTGTGCGAACGCATCCTACATACTTATCCCCATGGATCGCAGCCAGAAAAATCATTTAAAATCTTATGGGCTTGCTTATTGGGTACTTGAAAATGGGATTGAGGTAAACTGGCTGCTCAACTACAGAGGAGGCAGTTTTATGTTTGCATATGGACAAAAAATGGAGAATGAATCCCTTATTCGTGGTGTTAGCTATGAAGTGATTTCAGATGCCCAATCTCTTTCAATTCTTGAAGAAATAGCCAGGCCCGATGTAAATATGGATGCGGTAAAACTGGAGAAAGCACCCAAAGTAGCCGTATACTCTCCAAAGACAAAGCTTCCATGGGATGACGCGGTAACGATGGTACTCACCTATGCTGAAATTCCTTACACTGTGGTTTTCGATGATGAGGTTCTCAACGGAGAACTTCCCAAATATGATTGGCTGCATCTTCACCACGAAGATTTCACAGGCCAGTATGGGAAATTTTATTCCAACTATAGATTTCATCCGTGGTATCAGAAACAGCAGGCAGAATATGAAGAGTCAGCTAAAAAGCATGGCTTCAGCAAAGTTTCCCAATTGAAGCTGGCAGTGGTAAAAAAGATAAGGGATTTTGCCGCCGGCGGCGGTTTCCTTTTTGCTATGTGTAGCGCTACCGACACTTATGATATAGCTTTATC
Organism: Cytophagaceae bacterium; assembly: GCA_035568055.1. GTDB lineage: Bacteria > Bacteroidota > Bacteroidia > Cytophagales > Cytophagaceae > DATMOV01. Next base: position 3,693 of record DATMOV010000012.1, on the reverse strand, counting down.
TGCGGACGGCGTGGATATCTGTGAGTCGATGTTTGACGGAGATCCTGCAGATCCGGCAGCTAACAGCAAACTTAACTTCAAAAACACCTTCGCGTTTCAGAATTTCACATTGATCATGAATCCGTATGCCTACGAATACTCCAATATTGACAGTCGTCCTAATGATTCCCCTTCTATAGTACTGCCTGAGGCTCACGATTATTTTACGTTGTTTCAGTTCTCCGCCAAGTGGGATCTTATTCCCACGATGCTTACTCAGAGCCATGACGCTACCATCAAGGGATTCATGGGGCAAACAACCGGATTTAAAAAAAGTCTTATAAAATCAGAAGTGCTTATTCTTGGTGAAAATAAATCAATAAGCGAAGCCAAATACATTCATGGAAGCTACGGTAAAGGTACCTGGACATTCTATGGTGGCCATGACCCCGCAGATTATCAACACCTGGTTGGCGAAGAACCTACTGATCTTAATCTGCATCCAAACTCTCCAGGCTATCGGCTTATTCTCAATAATATTCTTTTCCCCGCAGCGAAAAAGAAGAAACAAAAAACCTAAAAAACAAATTTAGGATTTTATATGTTAATGATTTAACTCCCTTGAATCACATTAATTCAATAGCCTGTTTTTAATTACCAATTAATATACCTGCCAGAATTTATAACGAATGAAATCAACTTTAACTTTATTTCTTTTAACAATTTTCCTTTATTCCTGCTCGGACAAAAATAAAAAGACAACAAACATCTTTAGCAAGAAAAGGCCTGGAATAGAAAGTCTTGACAGCACCTCGGTTGATTCTTTTTTGGTTAAAAATCCTGATTTTAAAGAATACCGTAATAAGATCATCAAATTTTATGTGAATCGTGGCTTTAAGCTGGCATGGTCAAAACAAGGAGAATTCCTTCCGCAAGCCGCTATGTTCCTTAATCTTGTCAAGGTCTCAGAAAAAGATGGCTTTGATGTGGAGCGTTTTCATAACAAAAACCTTCGGGCGCTTTATACACTTGCCAGTGACGAAGACAATCATGAAAACCTTGATCAGATAAAACTCAGGACCGATCTGGATATGTTGCTTACCTCGGCATTTTTCAAATATGCGCATGATGAATGGAAAGGTGCTGTTGATCCTAAGAAAGAAGAATGGTTCGCGAACACAAAAAAAATAAAATATGGCAAAACGCTTGAGGCCATACTTGCAGATCAGAAAGACGCGAATCCATTTATAGTAATGGAGCCATTGCACAAGGAATATCATCATCTGAAGTCACTCCTTACAAAATATCAGGAAATACAGAAGCGAGGCGGCTGGCCGGCAATAGAGCTGAAAGATAAAAAGAAGCTGATAAAAGGAGATACGAATACTGCAGTGGTTAATTTAAAAAAACGACTCCAGGTAAGCGGTGATCTGACTAACAAAAATACCGACAGCATATTCGATGCTGTTACCGAAGATGCTGTGAAAAAATTCCAGACTCGCCATGGCCTCGATATCGATGGAGTTATAGCAGGTTCAACATTGGAAGAGCTTAATATTTCGGTGGAAGACCGCATCAGGCAGATTGAAATTAATATGGAAAGATGGAGATGGGTGCCAGAGAGGATCAGCGATCAATATATTATGGTCAATATTCCTGAATTTGTTCTGCATGTTTATGAAAAAGACAAAGAAGTATGGAATATGCGTGTGATCGTTGGAAAACAAGCTTCGCACACTCCCATCTTCAACGATGAGCTGGAATATATAGTGATCAACCCGAGCTGGAATGTTCCAAAAGATATCTCAGTGAAAGAAATTCTTCCGCTGATGCAGAAAGATTCGACCTATCTTAAAAGACAGCGCATGGAAATGTTTGTGGGCGAATCATCAAAGAGCGCTGTAGACCCTTCCAGCATAGATTGGAAAAGTGTCAACCCTCAGAATTTTAATTACAGGTTCAGGCAAATGCCGGGAGATGATAACGCCCTGGGTATTATCAAATTTTTATTTCCCAATGAGTATAGTGTTTACCTTCACGACACTCCTACCCACAGCCTTTTTGAACGATCAGAGCGCGGCTTTAGCCACGGCTGCATAAGAATTCAGAATGCCATAAAAATGGCCGATTACCTGCTCAGAGATAATCCTGACTGGGATCATGATAAGATCATTGAAACCATTAAATCCAAAGAAGAAAAGTATATTCCACTGGTCAAAAAAATACCCGTTTATATTTTATATTTTACTGTCTGGATCGACCCGCAAGGCACTGCCCATTTTCAGAAAGATATTTACGGCCATGATAAAAAGCTGGAGAAGGAATTGTTTGGTTTAAAGTAATTTGCTTTTGACAACTTTTTAAAAAGTTGTCAAGCTCCCTAAATCCTAATTCCTCAATCCTAATCAAAATTCCTTTTTAAAAATTCTGCCATTCTGTCATATTTCTTTTAAAATAATTATCTTTACAGTCCGACTACAAGAATAGAATTATGAAGCAGATTATTAAAGATATTGGGATTCTTCCGTCTGAAGAGGAAAAGATTGCATGCGAAATCCCAAAGGTCTCGGCTGAACAGAATACCGGAAAAAAGAGAAAATTATATATTGAAAGTTATGGCTGTCAGATGAACTACTCCGACAGCGAGATCGTTACAGCCATCATGCATGAGAATGGCTTTGACACCACTTCCAACCTTGAACTGGCAGATGTGATTTTTTTGAACACCTGTTCTATACGTGAAAACGCGGAAGTAAAAGTCAGGAATAAACTTGCCCAGTTTAACGTCATGAAAAGGAATAATCCTTCTTTAACGATTGGCGTACTTGGCTGCATGGCAGAGCGACTTAAAGCAAAATTCCTGGAAGAAGAAAAGATTGTTGACCTGGTAGCCGGCCCTGATTCATACAGGGATCTTCCGAAACTGATCAACGAAGTAGATGGAGGCAGTAAAGCCGTGAATGTTTTTCTTTCAAGGGAAGAAACCTATGCTGATATCAGTCCGGTAAGATTAAATTCCAACGGCGTCACCGCCTTCATCTCCATCATGAGGGGTTGCGATAATATGTGCTCCTTCTGCGTAGTGCCTTACACACGCGGACGAGAGAGGAGCCGGGATTTGCATTCCATTTTGAAGGAAGCCCATGATCTTTTAGACAGAGGATTTAAAGAAGTTACGCTGCTCGGACAGAACGTAGATTCTTATAAATGGCAATCAGAAGATGGCAGAGAGAAAATAAACTTCGCTCAGCTATTGGAAAAAGTAGCACTGATTAGTCCGGAATTGCGGGTAAGATTTTCAACCTCACACCCCAAAGATATTACTGATGAAGTACTGCATACCATAAAAAAATATGACAACATCTGTAACAGCATTCACTTGCCAGCACAGAGCGGCAATTCAAGAATCCTCGATCTGATGAACCGCACTTATGACCGTGAATGGTACATTGGCAGAATTGATGCTATCAGAAGGATTATCGGAGAAGATTGCGGCATCTCTACGGATATGATCACTGGCTTTTGCAGTGAAACAGAAGATGAACATCGGGATACCCTTTCGCTCATGGAATATGCGCGCTACTTTTTTGCATACATGTTCACATACAGTGAAAGACCGGGAACTCCGGCACATAAAAAATTAAAGGATGATGTACCTGAAGAAATAAAAATGAGAAGGCTGAATGAGATCATAGACCTTCAGGGCCGTCTTTC
>DATMOV010000011.1:0-4661 GCA_035568055.1 Cytophagaceae bacterium | reverse complement strand
GGGTTGTTTTTGTAATGGGCATTCTTCCCGTCCTGATAAATACTGGCCTTGTACTTTTTACCTTCTTCAAGGAAATCAAAATTCACAGTAATTTCCCGTTTGTTTTCATCTGTAATGCCTCCGACAAACCAATTTCCTGTTTCTCTTTCCTGTCTGGCGGTGGTGACAAAATCTCCAACTTCTCCATTTAATACAACGGTTTTTTCCCAGTCAACTCCTACATCTTTTATAAATTGAAAAGCAGGTTTATTGGCATAGTTTTCAGGTAAGTCTGCTGCCATTTGTACAGGGCTATATATGACCACATATAAGGCTAATTGCTGGGCAAGTGTAGTATTGATTTGATTATTTTCCTTTGTCGGCAAAGTAATATCAAATATACCGGGCGTAAAATCCATCGGACCCGCCAACATTCTTGTAAATGCGAGAATTGATAAATGTTCAGGAGGATTGCCTCCATCACTTGCCCAGGCATTGAATTCCTGACCTCTTGCTCCTTCCGCTGAAACAAGATTGGGGTAAGTACGACGAAGACCTGTTGGCTTAATAGGTTCGTGCACGTCGATAGCAACTTGATATTGTACTCCCTTATCCACAACCCTTTGGTAATGATTGACCATCCATTGGCCATCGTGATACTCTCCTTTCGGAATAACCGGGCCAACGTAGCCGGTTTTTACGGAATGAATACCCAGACTTTTCATCAGACTATAAGCGGTATCTAATTGCTTATCATAGGTGCGTGGAGCAGCTGAAGTTTCATGGTGCATAATTAACTCCACGCCTTTTTCTTTACCATATCTGACTACTTCTTTAAGATCATAATCCGGATATGGAGTTACGAAATCAAATACGCCTTCTCTGTCATCAAAGCCTATCCAATGGTTCCAACCGGTATTCCATCCTTCTACCAATACACCTTTGAGGCCATTTTTTGCCGCAAAATCAATGTATCGCTTTGCATTCTTCGTCGTTGCACCGTGCTTTCCGCTCTCATAATCCCAGGTTGACTTGCCGAGGTGCATTTCCCACCAGATACCTACATATTTTTTAGGCTTAAACCAGCTTACATCACCAATTTTATTCGGTTCATTTAAATTTTCAATAAGTCTGGATTCAATTAATTTTGTTGCCTTGTCAGCAATTTGAATTGTTCTCCAGGGTGTCACGAAAGGCAGGCTGCGTTTCACTTTATGTCCTAAAAGATCAGAACCTACTAACTCACTGGTCAGCAAATAATCCTTCCCTCCTAACTTCAAGGTCATCCCCGCGTAGTCTGTGAGGTTAGCTTCATGGAAACTCAAATGTAATCCGTCTGCTGTACGCATTGTGAAGGGTGTAAGCACAGCGTTGTCAACTAAATGGCTATTTGCCAGGTCATTTTTCTTTAAAGCCAGCGCATCAATTTTAGACAAACTGTCGGTATGGTACAAATGCTCAGAACTGTCCCAATCGCCCGGACACCACCAGGTGAGGTGGTTGCCAGTTAGCTGAAATTGGGTATTTTCATCCATAATAACGATAGAGTCCACACCTTCTTGTTTTGGGAATTCGTAACGAAACCCAATGCCATCATCATAAGCGCGGAAGTAGATATTTAATGCACGCTTAGGAGCAGCTGATTCTTCAAGCTCTATCAATAATTCTTTGTACTTATTGATAACAGAGCGTTGCTCCCCCCAGGGCATTTCCCAGGTTTCATTAAAATCTTTCTGAGAAGTATTTTTTATCACGAATCCTGACTTAAAAGAGTTCTGTCCTTTAAAATCAAACCCCATGCTTGACCTATCTATTACTACTTTATCTTTATGTTTCACCAAATAATAAGGAGTGCCGGCTTCATCTAAAAAGAACTCAATCGTATTTATATTTTCTGGTGAGGAAATGCTGGTATTGGTTTTAGCAGATCCGTTCTGTGACTCAGAGTTATTCGTCTTACATGCATTTAAAATCAGAATGAATAAAATCAGTTGGATCAGTTTCATTTCCTTTTTAAGAGGGTGTACATCATTTACTTTCATTTTCGGTTATCTATTTAATGACAAAATTAAAATTATTCTTATTATATCAAGGTACTATCAAATATGGACTATTGACTCAAACTTACCCATCACCACACTATTTATTCAACCGCATTTTTTCCATCAGGAAATATTCGATCATAATAATAAAATAAACACCCGGTCAGAATGACAGAAATTTCTTATTAATCTTTTCATTGCCCCCCTCAATCTAAAATTGAAAAATAAAGGTTTTTTATTTAACAAGTAGATTAAAGTGGATTTATTTGATGGATGAATATAAGGGCATAATGTATATAAACAAAACAGATGGAAGTACCCTGAAAAAACAGATTGACAATTAGAACGCAAGTATTTTTTTATAATATTTAAAAGATTTAGTACTACCCCAAAACAATCGGATTATCACCGGAAAAGCTATTTGTCAATTTAAAATATCAATAAAATAAATAAAAAACACAGGCAAGTAATTAGTTAACAGCAGGCAAAGTAAATAAAAACTGTTATAAAAATATAGATATAATATACCATTATAATCCTCTTTTTCCATTGATTCTTCTTCAAATTTTTCATTAGACACCAATAATTTGCTCTTTGGTTCATGCCTGATCTCCCCTAATTTCAGTCTTTAGTACGCAAAAGAGATCAAGCTATATTTATTTTTTAATGACCTTCCGTTGCTTAATAAAGGCTTCCGTTTGGGGTATTAAATAAGTGTCAGCATAAATCAGAGCTGATACTCAATATTTACTGTTTTCCTGGTCAACGTGGTGTAGCAAAGCAACCAGAACCCTACAATTAAACCACAGGATGAAATTAAGGGAAATGTTATTGTCCGTCCATTTAATCATAAGGAAAAAAGAATATTATTTCTTTCGGACTTTGATTTTCTGGTTTTAACAAGTCGCTATTGATATTTTACCAGTAATCAGAAGGAGATTTTACGCTTCCACCTGTTGGAAGAATGAGAGCTACCATAATTTCATGAGATCCATTGCTATAAGTTCTAAGCTTGGATATACCTGCATCGTATGAATAACCTATTTCTAAACGTGTGTCATTTCCATGACCACTTCCTTTGTACCCACTTCCTTTTCTGGAATTGGTTAAGGGAATTCCTACTCCGGCTAAAAAGACTACAGCATCTGCCTTACGGTAACTCAAGCCTCCCCAGAAAAGGTCCTTGAATCTTACCTTGGTATTTATATCCATCTGGAAAGCTGTTTCCGTACGCTTTAAAAATAAAGAAGGAATTATTTTAATCTGGTCACCTACCTGAATTTTATATCCGCCCGTTAAATAAAAATGCCGGTTTAGTACTCCCTTACCCGAGGATGCGCTCGAAAACTCAACTTTGTTTTGAAGAATCTGCATGGAAGATATTCCCATGAATATATTCTTTGAGTATAACCACAAACCCATGCTCATATCAAATTTTGTTTTAGTCAGGCCTACTGCAGGATCGGGCACGTTATCTATAAAATTCAAATCACCCAGCGTGATCTGGTTAAAGCCCGCCATTGCACCCATTGACAAAATCCACTGAGCCGTTAATGGCAGATGGTAAGAATAGGTGAGATAACCGGTATTATGGCTTAAAGAAGCAAGCTTCTGACCTGAAAACATTGCTCCGATTACAGGATAAGCATCCGCTTTCTTACGCAGCTTCCTGTGTTTGCTATGAAGCTTATTGATCGGAAGATTAACAGAGGCATAATAATCTTTTGGCGACCCAGCTATACCAGACCATTGATTACGATAGCCTGACCTGAAGTCTATATTGTCTTCTGTTCCGCCTGCTGCAGGATTTACCAGGAAGTAATTCATCATATATTGACTGTATTGTCCCTGCTGCTGCGCCTGAAGTGATGACCCTATCAAGATGAATGCGATAATGAAAATAAATTTATTTAAAATGTTCATATTTAATGTGATGAAAATTATTTAATAAGAGTAATACTTCCTGTAAGTGATTTGAAACCGGCCATATTTAATTCAAGAATATAAAAGTAACCTCCTATGGGAACAGGCTTCCCATTCCTCATACCATCCCATGGGGTTGGATATCCGGGGTCAGATTTAAAAATCAATTCGCCCCATTGATTGTAGATATATAAAACAGCATTCTGGAAGAATTTCATGTTCCGGATTTCAAACTCATCGTGAATGCCATCCCCGTTTGGCGAGAATGCATCGGGAATATCTACAGGTTTGGGAGCCACTTTCACATTAACAATATCGCTTGAATAACATCCAGGATTTAGAGGATCAGTTACAGTTAGTATGAAATTAGTGCTTATTGTTTTAGGTTCGACAGTAGTGATGGCCGCGGTTGGGTTAGTTATTACCGCGGAAGGATCTGAGCTTGTCCAGCTGTAATTCCCCGCACTGCTTGCGCTGCCATTAAGTGTTACAGTTGCAAAATCATCTATCTGGATATCCGCGCCAGCATTGGCAACGGGTATAACCGGTGCCGGATCAATTGTAAAAGTTGCAGAAGACGATACACATCCACCATTACTATTTTTGGCCACTACATTATATGAGGTGTTTGGGGTCAAGCCACTCATGCTTGGACCTGTTACGAAAGTAACACCACCATCAATACTATATGTGTAAGAACTATTCCACGAACTGATA
>DATMOV010000010.1:0-5390 GCA_035568055.1 Cytophagaceae bacterium | reverse complement strand
CTTTTTTTCCAGATGCGGCAATTAGTTTTCCAAGGCTTTCTATAAAGGTGCTTTTACCTGCACCTGGCACACCGGTAATTCCTATACGCAGTGATTTTCCGGTATGAGGTAACAGCTTTTCAATTATTTTAATTGACAGATCCCTGTCTTCGGCTTTGCTGCTTTCTATAAGCGTGATACCTTTTGCAAGAATTGCCCTTTCTCCGGCAAGAATACCACTGACATACTCTTTTGTTGAATATACTTTCCTCATTCACTGCTAAGATATTCAAGTTATCCAACTTACAAGAAAAAAAGCCTGGAATTCACTTTCGGATTCCAGTAAAAATCTTAGCTTTACTATACTGTAAAATCCTAACCTAAGTTTTTTTTATGAAATCTGCTTTCACTTTCTGGGATGTTCTGTTGACAGCCTCTTTACTTTTGGGTGCAGCGGCTGGTGTACAAACCCTTTCAGATAAATTTAACTCTGACGCATTAAATCCAATTCAAAAAGCCTTTGGTGATTTCCAGCTTTCGGATATTGTATTTTCACAATTAAGGGATAACCCTCCCAAAGATATGAGAATTGTATTAGTCAATATAGGTGAACTCGACAGAGCAGGAATAGCAAAGGAAATAGAGATAATTAATCAATATAAGCCCAAGCTCATAGCGATAGATGCCCGGTTTCTTAAAGCCAAAGCCCCTGAAATAGATTCGGCACTTTGCGCAGCATTTTCAAAAGTTGAAAATATGGTGGTTGGAAGCAAGCTTATTGCAAATCCTGATCCTGAACGCAGGGAAAATGATAGCATTGTAGAACCTATTCCACTGTTCAGGCCATATGTTCAATCGGCATTTGTGAATATAATTACAGAAGGTGAAGATTATTTTAAAACCACCAGGGATATAGTTCCAAGCGATCATTATTATAAATGGAGGGCAATCGACACAACATTTGAAAGAAAAATGATAAAAGATACCATGAATATGATCCGGAAGATTAAATACCTTAAAAAAGATACGATGGTATATTCCTTCCCAACCAAAATAGCATGGATATATGACTCAAATTCAGTGAAGAAATATTTAGCCAGAGGTAAAGATACTGAGATCATTAATTTTCGTGGAAATATTGATACAAGAAAAGAAGGAGCATCGCCGAATGCCAAACTTGTTTATCCTGTATTGGACGTGGAAGATGTTATGACTACCAATTTTGTACCTGATCTGATTCAAGGAAATATAATAATCATGGGTTTTATGGGTGCAAATATTGCAGATAACAGATGGGAAGATAAATTTTTCACCCCTTTGAATTCAAATTATATAGGAAAAGCTTATGCTGATATGTATGGAGTCGTGGCTCACGCAAATGCTGTTTCTATGATCCTGGATGGTGATTTTATCAATGAGATGCCTGAATGGCTCAATAATATCCTATCCCTGCTCATTGTGTTCTTTAATGTATTTTTTATCACCTATTTATTTTTTAAGCTCAAGGTATGGTATGAGGCTTTCTCCAATATTGTGATTTTAATGGAGGCAGCAGCCCTTGTTTTCGTTGTTTTATACGTTTTTAACGATTATGATTTCAAGTTTGATGTTACTATGCCAATTCTGGCATTATTCTTGACTGGTAATATTGTGGAGATTTATTACGGAATGGTTAAGCCGGGGATGGAAAAAATAGGAACTAAATTCGTAATTTTGCGTAAACGTAAACAGGTAACTATTAAACCTTAAGTACATAGGGTAGTTATAATTTGAAAATCAAAGTTTTTAATAAAACAACTATTTTAGATAAACCAGTAAAAAACTAATAACTATATGAAAACAAGAATATTCTTTTTAGCACTCATTTTCTTAGCAAATATATCATTTGCTCAGGATGAAATGTTCAAAGTATTGGCCTCAAAAGGTACCAATAAAATCGCTTCAGGTACTTCTACTGACTGGAGATCTTTGAAAATTGGTGAAAAGATCAATAAAACGGATAAAATCACCGTAGGTGAAGGCGGATATCTTGGGCTTGCTCATAAAAGCGGTAAAACCATAGAAATTAAAAAGGCCGGTACTTATACTGCTGAAAGTTTGTCTTCGCAGGTTGCTGCACAAAATGCAGGAATGGGTAAAAAATATGTAGACTTCATGGTAGGTGAAATGACTGCCAAGAATGAAGATATGGCTTCAAACCGTCATAAATACATGGATGTAACCGGTTCGGTGGAAAGAGGGGGTAATGATATTCATGCATTCGTTCCGAAAGAAGCATTCTTCCTTAATAATAAGAACCTGGTAAAATGGCAGCCTGTTAAGGGTGTTAAAACTTATGTGGTAAAAGTAACTAATATGTTTGACGAGCCTGTTTTCAAGATTGAAACTACTGAGAGTTCTGCTATAATTGACCTTAGCAAAATTGATATGAATGATGACAAACAAGTATATATACTTTCTATCAGCTCAAAGGAAAATCCAAATCTTAAATCCGATGAATATGCTTTAAAGCATCTTTCTAAAGATAAAACTACCATTGTTAATCAGCAAAGCACTGAGCTGAACAAGGAGTTTTCAGACGAAAGCGCTTTGAATAAAGTGGTAATGGCTTCTTTTTATGAGGAAAATAAGCTTATACTGAATGCTGTTGAAAATTATGAATCAGCTATCAAATTGGAGCCGGGAGTTGATGATTACCAAGTGGCTTACGGACGTTTCCTCCAAAGAAACAATCTTGCTGAAATAAAATAAAATTAACTAGTTATAAATATGAAAGCCCCTCCACAAGAGGGGCTTTTTGCGTTTAGTGGTAAATTTTACATTAATAAATTTTTACATTAAAATACTGCGCTAGATGGGGGAATTATTATAACCCTATATTCATTTACAAATCAAACTTTTTGCTTAGTGTGAAGTTATAAGTTCTATCGTTCACTAAAACCAAAAGATTATGTCAAAACCAAACCAAAATGCAGACATCAAGAATCCTAATAAGGGTTCTTCGGGTCAAAACAAAACACATAGTGAAAATCAAGGTAATCGTGGAAAGCAAATGAATCCTATTAAAGAGGAGGCAGGCAAAAAGAAACAATAAAAGTAAAGGGTGGCTCTCAATAGAAGCCACCCTTTTTTATGTAATCTTCTACTCCAAAAAAAAGAGCCCAGCTTCCGAAAAAGACAGGGCTCTCAACCTTTAAACCTAACTTATTACTTTTAATGTTTTTTATTATTGACTTTGACCGGCTTCTTTTATAACAACTCCGATATTGTCAATAATGTTATGGAAGACCAGGATATATTAAAAAAGCACTTTCGCGAACCGGTACTTTTTTCAGGGCCACCGCAGTAATAATTTTTACCTCTAAAATGAAATTTATTACTTTAATCAATCTGGCAATATTGCATACGCAGCATTTCCGCGAGCATCTCTTTATCCTTTTTGATAATGACCTTCTTCTTATAAAATCTTATCATCCCGTAAACAAAAGTGGCTAATCCCAAAGGAATAAATAACCAGGCTATAAGACTTAGTGAAAATGAATTTGAAAAATGCAGGAAGGTTATTCCAGGCACAAACATGGTTAAAGAAGTACGTGTATAAGAAAGGAAAGTCCTTTCATTTGCCAGAATAGTGCGGTCTATTGCCAATGAATGCCTTATATCATGCTTGGCTTTGATCTCCTGAATATCCGATATTATTTCTGTTTCCATAAAAAATCTCCTACTCTTAGAACTGATAAATATGGCTTATAGTTTTAAATCCAAGAACAATCCGTTCTTTCTGCTTTAAACAGAAGACTTTAAAGCTTTCTGTTGAGGATTGAAATATGATTTTTTAAAAAACGTTATTGATTTTTGAGGTAGTCGGCACAAATAACATTTTGGTATAAAAGGGATCCTTGTGTATCAAAATAATTAATCTTCATAACCCTTTCGGTGCCGGAGCCACAAAATTCCAGTACTGCGAAATTTCTCTTTCTTATTAATGATTTCCTGACCCGGCGCGTATTAAAATTAAGTCTGGTTGTAATAGCGGTGGATGTCAACGGAGAAACGGTCAAGTCATAAAACGGATATGTGCCTCTTCTTTTCATCCTGCTTATCTCGGAGAAGTGTCTGTCACCGGTGATAAATAAAATTCCTTCTATGCCGCTGTCTTTTATCTGTCTGAATAAAGACTTCTGTTCCTGCTTATAGCTGGAATAATTCTCTTTCTCAAAAGGCATTTTATTGATCAGTTGATTGCCCAGGACAATAAGCTTAAATCTTGCTTTGCTCTTCTTAAGAGAAGTCATAAGCCAATTAATCTGGCTGGGGCCCAGATAAGGTTTTGTTCTACTTCTTTCACTATCCGGAGCCCGATTATAGCGGTCGTCCAGAAGAAAAAAATCAACATCATTCCAGCTAAAGGAAGTGGTAACTCCGCGGCCATCAATCCCGAAAGAAGGATTTGCCCAAAAATTTTCAAATGCTTCACGTGAGATTTTTTTATTATAAAAACTGCTGTCAGAATTGTCGGGACCATAATCATGATCGTCCCAGATTGCATAATGATGTGTAGCGGCAAGTAAAGGCTGTAGCTGGACAAGAGACCTGTTTGCGGTATATTTTTTCATGATATTCTGAACGGAATCCCAATCCGTTGCATCCAGATATATGTTATCACCCAGCCATAACATCATGTCAGGTTTTTTAGAAGCGATGCTTTCGTATATATGAGTTACTGTGGTATCCCCGGTAAAAATGGCGCAACTGCCAATCGCGACTTTGAAATCGTGGATTGTGTCAGTGCTATTGGTCTGAAACTCTAAGGGATAATTGAAAGAAATTTTATTGTCATTAATAAGCAGCTCATAGTCATATCTTGAAGAAGGCTCCAGATTACCGATCTTTAATTTAGATGTATATCCTTTATCTTTCCTGGTAATCTCAGCCACAGAGTTTAGAAAGATCTCTTTAGAATTCTTCTTCCTGTATCTGACTTGTACCTTTGATTCAGAAGTTGCCTGTACCCATATCAGAACTTCTGTCTGTGTAGAATAACCAACCATTGGGCCAGATTTCAGCAATGTTGTTTGTGCGGATGCAGTGGAAAAGAAGAAAAAAAGAAGAAAAAACATAATAGTAAATATGGTATAGAGATAACTTCAAAGTATACATATAGTTTAGTGCGGGAAAATGTCTATCAAAAGATATAGGAATACCTCAAACAATAATAAGTGAAATTTTTAAGGGAAACAGAAGAATCGCAGCTGATACAGCTCTGCACCTGAGTAAGTATTTTGGAACAACTCCAAAATTTTGGTTAGGCTTACAAGATGATTACGATATCGGGGAGGAACAGAACCTGATTATTGACGACTTGAAGAATATTAAGAAAATAGAAATCAAAGAGACATAACACCGTGTTG
>DATMOV010000009.1:0-4878 GCA_035568055.1 Cytophagaceae bacterium | reverse complement strand
GGCAGCCACTCCGCATGGCGTATTAATGCTGCTTGAGAAATATAATATCAAAACATTTGGTAAGCATTGCGTCGTGGTGGGAAGAAGTCATATTGTAGGATCGCCCATGAGTATTCTAATGGCGCGTGACGGAGAGCCTGGCAATTGCACTGTTACACTTTGCCATAAATACACGAAGAATCTGGAAGCCTATACCAGGCAGGCGGATATTCTGATCGTCGCTGTTGGTATTCCAAAGCTTATCAGGGCTGATATGGTAAAAGAAGGTGCCATAGTTATTGATATTGGTATTACAAGAGTTAAAGATGACAGCAAAAAATCAGGCTTTGCTTTGAAAGGCGATGTAGACTTCGATCAGGTCGCTCCTAAATGCAGCTATATCACGCCAGTTCCTGGTGGTGTGGGTGCAATGACTATCGCTTCGCTGATGCAAAATACCCTATTCTCCGCAAAAGGTGAAATCTATAAAAAACAATAATTCTTTGATCTCAACACAAAAAGATGGCCTGGCCCTTCCTCTCATGGAAGATTTCTATACGATCCAGGGAGAAGGTTATCACCAGGGGAAAGCCGCTTATTTTATTCGACTGGGCGGCTGCGATGTCGGCTGTCACTGGTGCGATGTTAAAGAATCATGGGATGAGTCAAAACACCCGCTTACTTCCATAGAAAAGATTGTGGAAAATGCATCCGGCTTTCCTTCTAAAACCATCGTGGTAACTGGAGGCGAACCACTTTGCCATAATCTTGATCCGCTTTGTGCTGCTCTCGCACACGCGGGACTTACCAGAAACCTGGAAACATCAGGCGTATATCCTTTAACAGGTGAATGGGAATGGATCTGCTTTTCACCTAAAAAATTCAAAGAGCCATTGCCTTCAATTTTTTCCAGGGCCGATGAACTTAAGATTATTATTTTTCATAAAAGTGATTTTGCCTGGGCTGAAAATTTTGTCAAAAAAATGAAGCCGGGATGTAAATTATACCTGCAACCTGAGTGGTCTGTACATCATGAAATAATGCCTTTGATCATTGATTATGCCAAGCAACATCCTCATTGGGAGATATCATTGCAGATACATAAGTATATGAATATTCCTTAATAAGACATTCCTGTCTTTTGCCCCCAGCCCCGTCAGGGACAAGATATTGGTAAAAAACGGACCAGCGAAACTAGTCCTGTAGGAACGGAATAAAAGGAAGGATGTCCGATAAATACTGATTCCGTGCTCGGCACTTGTTCTTTTTGGAATTATTTTCTATCGATATATTGCCACAAACGGAGCAAGGCCGGGAATTGCAAAAAAATATTGAGAAATAATATACCTGATATCTCGCCCTCATTTATTCTCCTGTTTTTTTCCGGTTTTAATAGCTAGATTATAATTTGAATATTTATATTCGTTATCATAATCATATTCAAAAAGCTATCTATGAAATATCTTCTGATCTTCGCTATTATTCTTTTCGCATCTTTTACTTCATACTCACAGCAATACTCCAGCACTAATAAGAAAGCTATAAAAGATTTTGAAGCAGCTCAGAATTTCCTTCATCTCAGAAATTTTAAAGAAGGAATTCTTAAACTTGAAGAAGCACTGAAGAAGGATCCTGATTTCGCCGAAGCCCATACAGCTCTCGGTTATGCCTATAAAAATATGGGGGAAGAAACCAAAGCAAAGCCTCATTTCCTTAGGGCGGCAGAACTTAAACCTGACAATAAGGATTATTACAACATCTATTTTATTGCTGCTGATTATTTGCTGAACGATGCCAATTATACGGAGGCGAAAAAATATCTGGAGAAGATCATAACATTTAATCCGAACAATAAATCCATTATGTACAAGACAAATATTATGATAGACGACTGTATCTTCGCGGAAGAAGCTTTAAAACATCCCCTTGAATTCAAACCGGTTTTGATGAGCAGCAAAATAAATAAATTTTTTATTCATGCTTACCCCGTACTAACGGCTGATCAGCAAACTTTTATTTTCTCAAAAAGAGACGGTCCTCAGCTGACCGATGATGAAGATATTGTGATGTGCAAAAAAGTGAACGGAGAATGGAGTGACCCGGTCAGCATCTCTGCAAAGATCAACACACAGTTTAACGAAGGCGCATGCACGATGTCCGCTGATGGTAAAGTGCTGGTGTTTGTATCATGCAACAGAAAAGACGGCCTTGGCGCCTGTGATCTTTATATATCTTATAAAAAAGGAGATGACTGGTCGGTGCCTGTCAATATGGGACCAAATGTGAATTCAAATGTATGGGATTCTGAACCCAGTCTTTCTTCGGATGCGCGAACTATTTATTTTACCTCAGAACGTGCGGGAGGTTTAGGCTTATTTGATATATGGATCACTACGATGGATGACGATGGCAACTGGACAAAGGCAAGAAATCTTGGCAAGCCCATTAATACTGAGGGCAAGGAAGTCTCTCCGTTTATTCATGCGAATGGCACTACACTTTATTTTTCTTCCAATAAACATCCGGGCATGGGCGGCTATGATATTTTTTACAGCCACAAGTCTGATAGTATCACTTACTCTAAACCGGTAAATGTAGGATACCCCATCAATACCCAAATGAATGACGCATCGGTTTTTATCACCGCCGACAGCAAGAAAGGATTCTATTCTGTTTATGATAAAAAAGATATGAGGTATAATAAGGCTTTGCTTTATGAATTTGAAGTACCCAGGGAATTACAGGAACAAAAGATCAGCACGTATGCAAAGGGAACTGTTTATGATGCCGACACCAAACAAAAACTTGGAGCTAAAGTGGAGCTCGTGGATCTGAAAACACAGAAGATTATTGAAAGCCTGAAATCTGATTCTGTGAATGGGGATTATATGATGGTACTCACAGAAGGCTCTGAATATGCTCTTTATGTAAGCAGTCCTGGTTATCTGTTTAAAAGTATTTTCTTTGACTATAAAGACCCAAAAAACTTTAATCCTTTGTCACTTGATGTTTATCTGGATCCTATCAAAGCCGGAAAAGCTGTCGTTCTGAATAATATCTTTTTTGCCACCGGTTCTTATTCGCTGGAAGATAAATCAAAAACCGAGCTTGATAAGATCGTGAATTTTTTAAAGCTAAATTCTAAAGTTACTATTGAATTTGGCGGACATACAGATGATGTAGGTTCAGATAAGGACAATCTGGAGCTTTCATTGAAGAGGGCTAAATCTGTATATGATTATATTGTAAGCAAAGGAATTCCTGCCGCCAGGCTTAAGTATAAGGGTTATGGAGAAACCAAGCCTGTTGCGCCCAATGATTCTGAAGAGAACAGACAATTAAACAGGAGGATTGAATTTAAGATTTTGTAGTAAAGTGTTCAGGTTCAATGTTAATGTGTTAAAGTTAGGTTTCACCATTTCATGATAGCTGGCCTTCTTGATTCCTATTCTCTTGAAAAAATTTGGTGGATACTTTTTGGAGCCTCTGACTACAAAAAATATCCACCATGTGAAACAGTAAATTATTAATAGCTGAGTATATAATAAGCCGGTTTTACAGACACCGCAACTTTTTCTGTTTTCCACAATCCTTGAATTACCTGCTCGGACGATAGTATTTGCAAACTGGTTTCGACTCATAAACTTCGGGCTTTTGATCTATTATATATGTATTATTTTAATAAAATAATTATTAAATAAGGATTATTTAGTTAATAATAGCACTAAATGATTTCAATTAGTCACTATATTTGGTGTAATATTAATAGATAAATAAAACCTTTTTTATTTTTTTCAGTTAGATGTATTATCTGGCCCCTGATTATTATGGAACAAACTGTAAAAGTTAAACTATCTAAAGAGCATGAACTGGAAGTTCTGAAAACTCAATTTCAGAATTCGCTGAACCTGGAATACAGGCTTGAGTTATTGAATAAAAGAATGAAAGAATGGTATACTCTTGAATGGATGGATTTTAGAAAAGAGATTCTTAAAAGCGGAGAGAAGTTGCCTTACCGTAAGCAAAATGATTTGCAAAAATATTTCATCAATCAAAAAAAGAAAGTTTTATCTTTATCCAAAGAATTATGCGTTGTTAAATTCGACATGATCAAAACAAGCTAAGAAAAACTTTCATTCATGAGACTTATTGTAAAATTCATTTTAAATATTATTGGGATACTGGCTGTTTCCTATTTCCTTCAGCCAAATATTGAAATCAAAGATGCCAGTTCTGCTGCCATAGTAGTGATTGTTCTTGCTATTTTAAATATTATAGTGAAACCTATCCTGGTATTATTAACCATCCCTGTTACCATACTTACCTTTGGGTTATTCCTTCTGGTTATCAATGCTGTCATTATATTGCTGACAGATTATTTGGTCGATGGCTTTCACGTCAATGGTTTCTTATGGGCGCTGATTTTCAGTGTAATCCTTTCCGTTCTGCATTACATAATAGACCTTATAGTGAGCGAGAAAGACTAATTATTTCAAAAGCAGATCAACATGTTTTCGTTCAGAAGCCGGGCAGCTGAAAGTCTTTTTTATCCCTTCCTATTCGTTTTTATATTATGGGTAATAAGGATCTTCGAATATATTTTCCAAGTAGACCTTAGTCATTTCGGGATACTTCCACGCAGTTATGAAGGCTTGGCGGGAATTCTGTTTTCTCCCTTAATACACGGTAATTTTGACCACCTTATGTCAAACACTTTACCTTTGCTAATCCTTGGAATTATTATTATGTACTTTTACAGGAGAATCGCTTTCGAGGTGTTTTTTTGGGTGTATCTGATGACCGGGGTATGGGTTTGGATTTCGGCGAATAGCAAAGGATATCATATTGGTGCAAGCGGACTGGTATATGGGTTCCTTAGTTTCTTATTTTTTAGCGGTG
>DATMOV010000008.1:0-2745 GCA_035568055.1 Cytophagaceae bacterium | reverse complement strand
GAATTTTATGCACACCGTTAAGCTGCTTGATTTTTCTGAAGATTTACCTGTAATCATTGAGATCATAGATCAGGAAGATAAGATCAATCAGTTTCTGGTGATAGTAAAAGAACTTCTTGAACAGGCCGGATCAGGCGGATTGTCCACTATTGAAAATATCAGATTCATTTCATATCCAGCAAGGAAAAAATAATAAATGAGAATTTCCTTCCTCTATCCCTACTTAAAAAAAGGAGGGGATTTTTTTACTGATTAATAATTTTTCCTGAATAGCTCAGGTCCTCTGACATGATTTTTATAAAATAAATGCCTTTTGCTAATCCGTCTAACGAAACAGTTTTTTCTGTAACTCCAGCATTAGCATAATAATTTCCCTCTTGTATCAGCTCTCCCAGCGGGCTCACAACAACAAAATAAACATCCCTTCCTGAAGAGAACTCCGTAATAATAGAACTTTGGCCAAGCTTAATAGAATTCTGATTATATGATAAAACCTTTACAGGAGAATAGGAAAATGTTCCATCAATATCTACCTGTTTTAACCTGTAGTAAATTACTGAGCCGGAAATTTTTGTATCGATGTATGAATACTTTCTTAGATCAGATGTTGTGCCGCTCCCCGGCACAGTACCCATAGAATCAAAATAAATTCCGTCTGTACTTCTTTCTATGACAAATTCCTTATTATCTTTTTCGGAAACTGTTTCCCATTCCAGCTTTGCTGAATTGGATGATAATGCAAATGCCTGGAAAGATGTAAGCGACACTGGCAGCGCACAGTTTGAAGCGCAATTAATTCTGAACCAGTTAAGCTTTAGCGGAGTTCCATTGGCCGCGGTAAAATATATTTTCTGCTTACCTGCTGTGAGGTTGATACCGGCAAGTGTCACAGTCGACCAGGCACCCGCTGTATTCAGTGATGTCGTAGTGCCCAGCAAAACATTTCCTGGATAAGTGCGAACGGATATCGTGCTTGCAATATTAGAATTAACCCTGAAATCAATAGTATAAGTCTGGGAGGTAGGAATATTTACATTGTAGAAAAGCGTGTCGTTGGCATTGGCTGTTGGTGAAGCGAAATTATATGCGTCCAATATTCCTGAAGCATCTGTGGTTGTTTCCAGCAGCACTGAATAAGGCCAAGTACATGCTCCACTAACAAAATTACAATATGTGACACTTTTACTGATATAATGTTCCGCCTCTATAATATTATTGACGGTGTGATAATAATTTTTGTCATAAGACGACATATTGGTATATATTGTTCCTAAACTTGTTAAGACTCCCGTCGTTGAGGTGAAAACATCAGTACTATTAGCGGGCGTATATCTGGTCATAAACCAGGAATAACGAAATATGGAAGGATCTTTTTCCATGTTGTCAATCACATCTACCATCAGTGAAGCTTGCTGTGTAGCGGAGGTGGATCCGCTGTAATCAAACTCAGTAACCCATATTGGCTTGCCATATTTCTTATAGCCGGTTGTGTTATTCCCAATACTTCCTGTAAATCCATATAACCAGGTATCGTAGACATGTAATCCGATATAGTCTACCTGGCATGTCGGACAAAGAGAAAAGAAATCATCCAGCCATTGTGTTCCACTGGTAAAGCCGGTGTTATAACCTGATAAACAGAGGCCGCCAGAACAGTAGGTCATAGCCGGGCTTACAATTTTCAGATTATACGTAGTGGCAATGGATACGACCTGCGGCCATAAGGATACGGCCTGCGCCGGTGTCATATTAGCCTGGTCGGTTCGATTGGGTTCATTGAAAGTGAGCAGATACTTCACATCCGGATGCGCGCTCAAATAGGTTGTCAATGCTGGCCCATTCCACGAGCCATTCCAGAGCATTGGACAAAATTCAATTGAATTCTGGTAAGTACCAATAACGGTATTGTTAGGTTCATTCGCCCAGTTATAATACCAGGTAAGATGTCCTTTTACAGTAGCAAGATCATTAGCATCCAGCATATCGCCAGCGATGCCGCGCTTAGGGCTAATAGTCTGCGCTCTAACCCCTATCGTTAAACTGATTAAAACAAAAATCAAAAATGATTTTCTCATCTACTTAGTGAGTGTTTATTATTTTCTTTGAACTGACAAAATTTAGAATGATGCTCCAAATAATGGGCATCATTCTTTAATCATTAAAACAATTCTGAACTGATCTTGTCTTTCAGATCTACTCAAATTGCAGATCTTTAATATCGACTACAATCTTAGTTCCTGGTGCCGGTGGTGTTGTAAAATCAATTATAATATTTAAAGGAGCGGCAAAGTTGTTCGGTTTTGAAGAAAGTGGAATTGTAACATTCTCCCATACCGGATTTGCTACCGGTGTTGATAGCTGATATTTTTCAACCTTGCCATATGTTTGATTCGAGAATGCATTGAAAGTCACATTCGATGAATAATTCATCCTTAGCTTGAAAGTGATTTTTGTAGCTGAATCTCTTATATTAAATGCCCCGCTCCAATTATTATTATTAAGGAAACTAGCGCCCCAATAATTTCCATTATATTTATAAACTATTCTTATTCCTTCATTTGGATAAGCTGGTATTTCTCCAACACTGTCCAGTGTTAAGGTTGTTGTCTGGTCTCCGGTATTATAATAACCTGAAGGAAGAAAATCAGGCATTAATCTGTAAGGAAGATTACAGATAGTATCTCCGCTGCATAATTTTCCATCATAGACATGGGTGCTGCCACTTACAGTAAATGTAACAGAAGC
>DATMOV010000007.1:0-7502 GCA_035568055.1 Cytophagaceae bacterium | reverse complement strand
ATTGATGTTTGCATCACCGCTGTTATTATGAAGATTGACAGCATTAACCAGTATTGAAGATATTTCAAACTTGTGGTATTTTGGAATAGGCATCTTAGCGAAAGTGGAGAAAGATGTGGCTATTTCATTTAAATTATTTACCTGATCAAGCAATGTATCTAATGCCTTTTCCGTAAGCGCCTTTATATTTTCAGATTTCTCTTTTAATGTCCGCTGTAAATGCTGAATGGTAAGCTTCATGGGTGTAAGAGGATTTTTTATTTCATGAGCTACCTGTTTAGCCATTTCTCTCCACGCTGACTCCTTTTCACTTTTTGCAAGGGCAATCTTACTTTCTTCCAGTTTCAAAAGCATTTTATTGTATTCATCTACCATCAACCCGATCTCATCTTTTGAATTCCATTCTATTGGCTCATTGTCTTTGCTCAAAGAAATACGATTGATTTTTTTTGTAATAATTTTAAGAGGAACGGTCAGCAAATGTGAGGCGAAATAAGAGAGAACAAGGAAAACAAGAAAAATGGTAATAAAGATATCAATAGTGGTAGTTAGCACTTCTATCACTTGTTTGTCAATCTCGTTCTTGGATTCAAAAAATGGAATACTTAATATTCCAATAAGTTCGCCCGATTCGGAGGACTTAATGCCAATATATACTACATTGTATTTAAGGGTACCGACTGATTCAGTCAGCATATAACTGCTGAATTTATCATTGATAATCGCAGCGTAAGCTTCAGGATTAATAAATTTAGTAAGCAGTCCCGCCTCATATATCATATCCTGGTTGGTAAACAGCAACCTGCCGCGGTTAGAAAAAAGATTAATATCAGACTCTGTATAGTGCGCCACCTGCAGAATATTCTTCTCAAATTTTTCTTTTCTGATATCTTCCCGGAGGTATGATTCAAAGTAAACAACGATATTGCTGGTAATACTCTGCGCCTTCCGGATAAAAGAATTATTAAGATTATTTCTGTAGGATATACTGATAATACTCAGCGTTGTGATACTTACGATGAGCGCGGGAAGAAAAAAAGCGATATTAAGGTAGATTTGAATTTTAGTGGAAAAGTTGGTATTCATCTTCCTGAATCTATAATAAGCGGCATAGCTGATAATGAACAAAAGAGTAAACATAATCAGGATCAAAAAGAAAAAGGCAAAATTAGAAAAAACATTTTTGAAAGAATATATCAAAGAAGAAACAACTACATATCTGTTGTTGTGCCCTTTCACAGCTATATGATTATATCCGCGTGTGTTTACTCCTTCAAGAAATATTTTTTTATTCTCAAAAAGTGCGGGAGGGAAATATCTTTCATAATTAAAATTACCGGAAGAATAAACAAGCTGGGTACTGTCAAATACACCATAGCTATAATTCCTGCTTACCAAAGGGCTTACAAATTTTCTATCTACAAGCAATTGGGGGTAAACGCTTGTCGGAACCGCTTTTTGATCTTTAAGCTGAATTAATACATAAGCAATTTTTCGCCCATCTTTAACAACTGGAAACAGGCATACATATTTCTTTTTGTTGTTTTTTTCGGGATCATTCAGGAAATAAATGGTGTGATAATCTGTTTCGTATTTGTCTTTACAAAATGCCACTTCGGCCTGCTGATAATTAGAAAAATCGGAGTTGACATCATATGGATTGCCATTCAGGTCAAAGACCTGCACGTTTACCTCGTATTTATCAAAATAATTACCCAGAAATATTCTTCTTATTTTCTGCTCGATGATATCCTTATCAACAAAGGGATCCAGTAAACGTTTCTGAATAAATATATCTTTGCTGATTTGCCTGGAAGCTTCATTCAAAAGATATTCGCCCAAAGGATCATTATCTGTCAGCAACTGGGAAGCGAATCTCTGCTTCTCGATCAGCGACACCTTTTTATTGAGCTCAAAAATGGCAAAAGCACTGATTAAAGAACATAAAAAAGCCGTATTTAAAAAATAGATATAAGTGAGATACTTCAATCTGCCAAGTGTATGCGGCAACCTTAAGTAGATCAATATAAAAGTGTAAATAAAATTACTTAGAGGTAATAATATCAAGGGTGGTGATGATAAAAAAGAGAACACCAGAAATATAAAATTCCCCGCTAAAAAATACAGCGCCAATATCCCATGTCTTCTTTTATCATTTAAATTGAGAAATATGCGGTACAGAACATGATTGAACAAGAAGAAAGTAATAAAAAGGAGAATAAAAATTAAGTATTCGGTTAACCTCAGATAATTCAAGTCTATATTTACGATAATATCCGAAACCAACTGAGCGTGCTCAAACATAGTATGCATGGCATAATAAAAAAGAAACACAGAAAGGCTTCCCAATAAAATTATTAGAAAAGAACATGTTCTCTTCTGTTTCTCCTGCAGCTTAACTATCCGCCTTACAATTTTGAAGTCCGTGTAATTCCTAAACAGGAACCAGACAAAAATAAGAACCAGCATTACGTTCAGAAGGAAATCTCCAAGAGATGGGGCAAGAGATGATGATGCAAAATATTTGGAATTAAAAAGATCAGATTCTATTAAAACAAAAGGGTATTTTATTTTAAGAAGAGCGGCTCTCAGCGGCACTATGACGAGAATCAGGATTAAAAAAGCCTGTAATGATTTATGTTTATTTTCAAGCGAAGCAACTTTTTTGTATATATATATCAGCAATAACGTTAAACCGGTGAGGCTGGAGATGAAGAGTAACCAGAGAATACTTTTGCTGAGAACAGGAGCGTGTGAGAGAAATTCCACTGAAAACAAATATTCATTGCCGATGAATATGCCTGAAACATTCTCTGGTTTCGAAGCCGACATTCTAACGGGGAAATTTTCAAATACCTCATCATTAAGAGATGATGAGATGAAGTTATTTTCGATGGAATACTCATTTGATAATGGGATAAATGAAAACATTTCAAACAAATCCCCCTTTTTCCTGATCCGGCTTTTGCAGGCAAGATATTTACCGTTTCTTAAAGTGATAAATTTTACGGCTGCCCCACCTGCCAGATCTTCATAACCAGGGGTAAAATGATTGTCAGACCAGAAATAGATCTCTTTATTACGAAAAATAAAATAGGGGAACTTTGTCTTTTGTTGTAGTGAAGAGAAAATCGGAATATCTGTATCTTCAATAGTTTTCCTGATCATAGCCCCCTCCCCGGTGGCAATAGCGATCATTTCATTAACATTTGAGGAAATAGCTTTAATTGAAGCCCGGTTGTCAGGTTGTTGCGAAGATGAAACTAACCATATGCCAAAAGAGGAAGTAAGTAAAAGTAATGATAATAAAAGTAAAAGATTTCTTCGAAAGAAAGAGGGGCTCAAATCAGTGGTTCTGATATAATAAGATTTAACTCTTTTATAGGTTATTTACCTGCACTCTTTATTTTTTTATTATTCCTGTACCAGAGGTAAGCAACTATACAGAATAAAGCATAAGGAAAGGCCGCCAGGTATGCTATAGCCATATTAATTCCTGAGGCCCTGCCTGAATCTTCGGCTGTTTTTTTACACATGGAGCATTGCGCCGAAACCTCATTGAAGAAAATAGCGACACTTAAAATAAGGATAAGAACCAGGAGAATTTTGTAGATTTTCATATTTCTTAAACGGGAAAAACTGACTGATTATTTTGGATAATAAGGACTTATCATCAAATATACTAAAACTCCGGAAATAGCCACGTATAACCAGATAGGAAAAGCATATCTCACTGTCTTTTTGTGTTTTACAAGCTGTTTGGTAATTCCGAAATAAATGGCCAGGAGCACAAATGGAACAACGATAATAGCAAGCACAATATGCGTAAGCAGGATACTCAGGTAAACCACTTTAACAAAGCCTGTTCCAGGAAATACGGTATGAGTGCCCTGGTAATGATATACCACATAAGAAATTAAAAATATGGAAGACAAGCCAAAGGCTGTAAGCATGGCGGTAGCATGGTATCTTTGCTTTTTATTTTTGATGAAAACAAATCCAAGAATCAATGATATGGCCGTTGCCGAATTAAGCATGGCATTCAGGTGAGGAAGAAAAGAAACATTCAGACCACCAAGACCGCCGGCCTGCGGTATGTAGAATAAAACAGCAACAACAATCGGGATCACTATGGAAAGAATCCCTATGATAACAAGATATAAAGAATCGTTCTTTACTTTATCTTCACTGATTTGAATATTCATGCAGCAAAACTTTTATTTCTGTAATTAATCTGTCTACTTCACTTTGTACTATTCCATCATAATAACCCCTGATCCTTCCTTCCTTATCTACCAGGATAAGTTTCGTACTATGAAGAAATGCTTCGGAGGAAGTCCTTTCTTCCCCGGCTGAAATATAATAACCTGTCTGAGCCAGATTATATATTGAATCTTTCGCCCCTGTAACAAAAAACCATTTGCCTGGAATGGCGTCGTTCTTTTTCGCAAAGTTTTTTAAAACTTCTACGCTGTCATGACCAGGATCCACAGTGTAAGATACGATTTTTATATCAGGACTGGAGGCATAAGCTTCCTGGACTCTCTTGAGTTGATTTGTCATTTTAGGACAAGTGCCAGGGCAGGAAGTAAAGAAGAAATCTGCAATGTAAATGTTACCTTTAAGACTTTTCCCTTTGAACGCTTTGCCGTTCTGGTCAATCAATGTATAATCCGGAATGACATGGTAAGAAGTCACTTTGTATTTACCATTTTCATATACGGAGTCCAATGGAAAATAAACAGGAATGTTATAATGATTTTTGCCAAATATCATCAGCATTCCAAAGAAAACCGTGGGAATTACAATGAGCAAAATAGCCAGCACACCCAGCAATAATTTTACCTTCTTCCCCGAACCATTATTAACATTCATTATCAATACTTTAATTGAAATGTGACAGTATATAATAACTAAGACCGGACTGCCATATTAACATTAGGAGACCGGTCTTAGCAATATTTTCTTTTCTTAAGGTTATTTAACCCATTCCCTTAAATTAAGTATGTGGTTTCCTTCCACACACATCGCAGTGATAAGCCATACTATAAAGCCCATTGGAAGAATTATAGACCAGATAAGAACTTTCATCTCATATTTTAAGTGCATGAATTCACCTACTATATAGAATGTTTTGACGAAAGTAAGTAATACGAATATGGAAGTAAGAAAGACTCCTCTTCCCATTGTAAATGCCAAAACGAATTCTATTGCTGTAACCACTCCAAGAATCAGACAAGTCTTCCAGATCTTCCAGATCTTGGCGCTGTCTGCTGGTATTACCGTTACTTTAACTTCATGATCGTGTGCGTGTGATGCCATATTAATCAGTATTATATTTTAAATTTTTAAACCAGATAGAAGAATGTAAATACGAAGACCCAGACAAGATCCACAAAGTGCCAGTATAAACCCACCTTTTCAACCATTTCATAATGGCCTTGTCTTTCGTAAGTTCCTATTGATGCATTATAGAAAATTATAAAATTAAGTATTACCCCGCTAAAAACGTGAGTTCCGTGAAATCCGGTAATCACAAAAAAGAGGTTGGCGAATAACTGAGGTCCGTATTCATTTTCGGTGAGATTAGCGCCGAATATAGTTCTGATGACACCGTTATCATTAATGGTTAAGCCCTTTTCGGTCCCTTCAATCAGGATTGCCCATTCCCAGGCCTGACAACTAAGGAAAGTAATACCGCCAAGTATTGTCCACAACATCCATTTTTGAACAGCTTGCCTATCCATTCTGTGCCCGGCTTCTACAGCCAATACCATGGTAACACTGCTCAGGATAAGTATGAAAGTCATTAAGCCAACAAAAGCAAGAGGAGCTGGAATATGAGTGAAAGGAATGTGGGTAAACACATATTCGGGTATTGGCCAGTATTCCTGAGAAGCAGTCCATACTTTGGCAACTTTTGTTGCTACAAATGCGCCATGGTCATATCTGCTAATGGCATATGTTACCAATAAGCCTGAAAAAGTAAGTGCATCTGATAAAAGGAAAAACCACATCATGAGCTTTCCGTAACTGGCACCGAATGGTGAAACTCCTCCACCCCACCGATTTTTGTTGCTAAGAACTGCTGTTGTTGCCATACTTTATATTTTTGAAAATTTAATGGTTAAGTAATAAAAAAACAAATAAATAGATCCAAAGTCCATCCAGAAAATGCCAATACGTTGTACACATCTCCAACTGGAGTAATTTCTTTGAATGTATTTTATAGGTAAAACTTGAAAATAATACTATAAATAAAAATACAAGGCCGGTGATGAGGTGAAAGGCATGCAAGCCAGTCAGAACGTATAAATATGAGCCTGCGGGATTAGCTATATGACTTCCGAAATAAACCCCCATTTTTTGAAGTTGTTCCCATGCAATTAATTGTCCTGCTACGAACCCTATTCCCAACAAAGCTGTAACCAGAAGACCCCATTTAAGATTTTCCAGATTATCCTTTTTTGCTTGTGCATAAGACCATTGAATTGTAACGCTGCTCAATAAAATTATGCCGGTATTGATATAAAATATCAACGGTAGCTTAAACTCAAGCCAGCCACCATCTGATTTTTTGACAATATAAGCGCTGGTCATAGCGGCGAATATCATCACAATGCTGACTATGAATAACCACAAAGCAAATTTCTTTGGGTGGATTGCCATTGGTTTATTCTCTGCTTCCTGAAATTTTATATTTGCTGTCATCATATTATACCTTATCTAAAACAAACGCTATCTGCACAATTGGTAGATATAAAAATGAGCCGAACATAATTTGCCGGGCAGCCTTACTGGAACATTCTTTCATTAAATAAAAAGTCTGCATCAGAAATAATACACCACATACAGTCGCAATAATTGCAGAGTTAATTCCAGTGATACCAAGCTTTGCAGGAATCAAGCCCAGGGGAATCAGCATCAAGGTATAAATCATAATTTGAAATGCGGTGTTAATATTTTTTTCGCCACCGGCAGGCAACAATCTTATACCGGCATTTTTATAGTCATCATCAAGCACCCATGCTATTGCCCAGAAATGCGGGAATTGCCATATAAATTGAATACTGAAAAGCAGTAATCCTTCCACATTGATCTGATTCGTAATTGCCACCCAGCCTATCAAAGTTGGCAATGCACCAGGTATTGCTCCAATGAGCACAGCAATAGAACTAACGCGTTTCATGGGGGTATAAGCGAACCCATAAAGCACCAATGAAAGTAAAGTAAGTAATGCAGTTTGTAAATTGATATAAATAAGCAGGATCGCTAAACCCGTAACCCCCATCACGACAGATAAATAAACAGCTTCTGATACAGATACCCGCCCAGTTGGCAAAGGACGTTTTGCTGTCCTTTTCATAAGTTTATCAATATCTTTTTCAATGATTTGGTTGATGATATTGGAAGAACCAGTCATCAGAAAACCTCCTAGCAGAAATAACATAAAGTGATTCCAGTTTACGTCATTACCAGGAAGTGCTAGGATATATCCTATT
>DATMOV010000006.1:0-5184 GCA_035568055.1 Cytophagaceae bacterium | reverse complement strand
AAAATATCATCCGCGTGAAAGTGCCGGGAGCAAAGGATTACCTGATTACTACATTTTTTTATCCTCCGGTCATGAAGTCTCCTTCCACACTGGTTCCTCCGATCATCAGACAGGAAATTCAGGAAGCTAAGCCCGTAAAGGGCGAACATATATTGGTATACCAGACCTCTACTTCTCAGTTGAGCCTCATAAAAACCCTTCAGGAAGTAAAGACTGAAAAATTCTATGTGTATGGTTTCAATAAATCGGAAGATCATGGTAATGTGATCTTAAAACCTTTCAGCGAAGCCGGGTTTATTCATGACCTGGCCAGCAGTAAGGCTGTTTTGGCCAATGGTGGTTTTTCTCTGATCAGCGAATGTGTTTTCTTACATAAGCCAGTCTGCTCAGTTCCGGTCAAGAACCAGTTCGAGCAATTTTTGAACGCATCCTATATAGAAAAAGAAGGTTATGGCAGACATTTTAATGACTTCACACCCGACCTGATCAAATCATTTTTATATGATCTTTCCCTGTTTGAAGTCAATCTTCAAAAGTATAGGCAGGATGGTAATAAGATATTATTTGAAAAGCTCGACCATTTGATAAGTATCTAATTAAGCTCATTTATTTCAATTCGGGGTTTTTATGGGATTATTTTGTCCTGTCTTGTAAGGAAATCATACGAATCACCTCTTTTTTTGTACTTTTTTTTCAAAAAAATACTCTTTTTTCAAAAACAACCCTTAAATTTGTACTACATATAAACATTTTAATGATTCCTAACCAATTTCTTCTTATAAAATGTCAAAATCAAAAGCAAAATTAGAGTATATCTGGCTTGATGGGTACAAACCCACTCAAAGCCTGCGTAGCAAAACCAAAATTGTAGGTGATTTCAGCGGAAAGCTGGAAGATTGCGAAGTATGGTGTTTCGATGGTTCTTCCACAGAGCAAGCCCCGGGCGGTTCTTCAGACTGTTTGTTGAAGCCGGTTTATATCTGTCCTGACCCTCAAAGAAAGAATGGATACCTGGTCATGTGTGAAGTAATGAGTCCGGATGGCAAGCCACACCCAAGCAATGGCCGTGCGACTATCGAAGACGATGACAATGATTTCTGGTTCGGTTTCGAGCAGGAATATTTCCTTTGGGATCCTGCAACACACAGGCCACTTGGCTTTCCAGAAGGAGGTTACCCAGGTCCGCAAGGCCCGTACTATTGTTCAGTAGGTGCCAAGAATGCTTATGGCCGCGAGATTGTTGAAGAACATCTTGATGTTTGTTTAGATGCAGGTCTGAATGTGGAAGGTATCAATGCGGAAGTTGCCGCAGGACAATGGGAATTCCAGATTTTCGCTAAAGGAGCTAAAGAGGCTGGCGACCAGGTTTGGATCGCACGCTATCTGCTTGAAAGAATTGGCGAGCAATATGGTGTTTCAATAAACTGGCATTGCAAACCTCTTGGCGCAACAGACTGGAACGGATCAGGCATGCACGCAAATTTCTCAAATTCCACATTGCGTAATGCAGGCAAGAAAGAAACCTATGATAAAATTTGTGAGGCGTTCTCTCCTGTTATAAAAGAGCATATTGAAGTATATGGCGCTGACAATCATCTACGTCTTACCGGTAAACATGAAACAGCTTCCATCGAGGAATTCTCTTATGGTGTGTCTGATCGTGGTGCTTCTATCCGTATTCCAATCGCAACGGTAGAGCGTGGCTGGAAAGGCTGGCTGGAAGATCGCCGTCCAAATTCTGCCGCTGATCCTTATAAAGTAGCTTCACGTATCATCAAGACTGTGAAACCTGTGAAGGCATAATCAGATTGATATATCAGTTTTAATATTAAAGTGTCAGATAATTCATCTGACACTTTTTTTATGTTTAGATTATTTTAGACTCTAAACTCATTCGTATAAAAAATCGTTATGGAAAGAGGAACGAAATAGGAGGGACAAATTTTATGAGCAGGGGAAAAGAAAATATTTCAAATGACACATCATCTTTTAAAGCAGGCAGGGGGCAGAGAGTTTCTAAACATACCAGAAGGGATATTAAAAAAATGAGTATGGATAGTATCAATCCGAATGGTGGCCCTTTGGCAAGAGACAGAAAACCCAAACAGCCGAAAAAATCTAAAGTTTAGATTTTATTATAATTTGTAAGCTGCCGGGCAGACAGTCTATAAAAAAGATTCAAGTGTATTTATAACTATTTCAAAGAATCGCCTGTTGTTATAATAGAATCATTATCCGGAGGGAAGTAGAGGAGAGCAGAAGGGAAAGGATAGTGGAGTGAATCAGAGGGGATAGGTAGTGTGGAGTTTATTATTATGTAGATTAGTTGATTATAGAGATCCGCCAGGGCGGGTCTCTATTTTTGCATAAATTAATAAAGCCTATTAGTATTTTTGTTATGCTTGGCTGCGTGGTTTATTTGTCCCGCGATAGCAATTACGCTTCAGTTGACGATTGTCTTTCATATATTATAGACTTTAGAGATTAGATTTTTGTGCCATATTGCTAATGCGTATCTTTTGCAATTTTCACCATCTTATATCCTATATCCTTATTAAAATATCCTCTTTTCTATTTTCTTTTTTATTCTTACTTTTATAAGGACTTCTCGACCTCTCATTTTTGTCATGAAAAAGACTTTGATCATTACCGGTAGCTTTATAGCATTTATAATCCTTGCAGCTGCGGTTATTCCTTATTTCTTTAAAGAGAAGATCACTTTAGAAGCAAAAGAACAGATCAATAAAAAAGTTAAGGCCGATGTTAATTTTGATGAGCTCAGCCTTAGCCTCTTCCGGCATTTCCCTACACTGGCAATTACTTTTGAGAATATTAAAGTATCGGGTAAGGAAGAATTCAAAGGCATAGATCTCTTTAAGGCAGATGAACTGACACTTGGGCTTAATCCATGGAAGATTATTTTTAGCCACGAAACCGAGATTAGCACAATTAAAATGAAAAAACCTTTCATTGATGTATATGTGCTTAAAAACGGCCGGACTAATTATGACATATTTATTTCAGATACTACTTCCGCAGTTAAAGATACTTCATCCTCTGTAAATCTTGAACTTGATAAAATAATAATTGAAGAAGGCGACATCATTTATGACGATCGTTCCAGCAATATTTTTCTAGAAATGGCCGGTGTACAGCACGAAGGAACGATTGATCTCCGCAAAGATATTTTTGACCTGTTCACAAAAACGAAGATGAAGGAATTCACCTTTGAACATGATCACGTCAGGTACCTCCACCGAAAAGACATGGAAATGGATGTGCAGATGGAGCTGAATACCAAAGAAGATAAATACATATTCAAAGAAAATTCCATAACTATCAATCATTTTAAGTTTACTCTGGAAGGCAGCTTTACCATGCTGGCTAGTGGATACGATATGGACCTGAAGTTCAATGCCCCTGAATCGGAATTCAAAGATATACTTTCGCTGGTACCGGGAATATATAAAGATGATTTTAAGCATGTAAAAACAGACGGAGATATCACCGTTAAAGGATTTGTAAAAGGAGTCTTGGCAGATAGCTTAGAGACCATTCCACGCTTTCACGTTGATATAAATATTAAGGATGGCATGTTTAAGATTGATACGCTTCCTACTCCCGTAACAAACATCCAGATTGATCTTGCCATTGAAAATACTTATGGAGAGAAAGACAGCATGGTGTTTGATTTAAAAAATTTCAGGCTGGATCTTGGCAAATATCCTATCCGTGGCCGCTGTAAGTTAAACGGATTACATACTCATCGGATAGATACTGATATTTTTGCCGATATTGATCTGGCCCTTCTTGAAAGTATTTATCCAATAAAGGGAATGGATATAAAAGGAAATCTGAGCTTTGAACTAATGGCAAAAGGAGATTATCATTATGTGAATAATAAAATTAAAAATATACCTGCATTTGATCTTAACCTAAAAGTGTCAAAAGGCAGATTTAAGTATGATAGTCTTCCTTCATCCATTGATAATATAAGTTTTCAACTTATTGCGGATAACCCAACAGGAGTTCTTGAAGAGACCACCCTGAGGCTTAATAATATCAATCTGGATATGGGAAAGAATCCGGTTACAGGATATGTTTTTCTAAAGGGGTATGAAAAATATATGATTGATGCTGATATCAAGGCTGACATCGATCTTGCAGATATGCAAAAAATTCATCCTATAAAAGGTATGTCATTGAAAGGGCTTTTTGGGCTTGATATAAAAGCTAAAGGATTTTACGATCATGATAAAAAGAAATTTCCTGCTGTTGACGCTAAAGTCCAGATAAAAGACGGATGGGTACAGACACCTGATTATCCTGAGCCCGTGGAAAATATTAATCTGCTAGCCAGAGTTCAGAACAGCACAGGTGATTTTAAAAATTCCCGACTGGATATTACAGACCTTACTTATACATTAGAGAACGAGCCTTTTGAAATAAAAGGCAGCGTGATGGATCTTGAGGACTATGCATTTGACCTTAAAATGACAGGAAAGGTTGATCTGGAAAAGATTACTAAAATATACCCGATAGAAGGCATGGCATTGAAAGGTATTATCGATTCTGATGTTTCTACCCAGGGAAAGGTTTCAGATATTGAGGAAGGCCGCTATAAAAGAATTAAATCATCCGGAAAAATTGATATAAAAAATTTCGAGGCCAAGACTTCATCCATGCCAGTTATTAGCATTAAAGACGCGCTGTTTTCTTTTACACCGGAAAAAGTAATATTGGAAAAATTTATCGGAAAAGCAGGCAGGAGCGATATTAACATGACGGGAGATCTTACCAATTACATGGTCTTTTTCCCACAAAGGATTAGAAAGCCCGGTGAAGCTCCCTATCAGGGCAGCAGAAAACCCATTACAGGAGACTTGATTTTGAGCTGTGATACGTTAGATGTTAATGAATGGCTGAAGCCGGCACCTGCGCAGAATAATGTAGCGCGAACCGCTCAGCCCGCAGACACCGGTTCAAAAAGTCATATTCAGAAAATCTCTGAAAGAATTGATTTTGTATTCGACTCTAAAATAGGATATGTAAAATATGATGATTTTCGTGTTTCAAAGCTCGACGGAGAGATCAGGGTGAAGGGTGGAGTAGTGTCATTGAAAGAAACAGGTTTTAATACACTTAATGCGATTTTTAATCTTAGTGGAGATTATGATACCAGAG
>DATMOV010000005.1:0-5359 GCA_035568055.1 Cytophagaceae bacterium | reverse complement strand
TTGAAGCGACAAAGCTCGGCATGCCTGTCAGAACAAGGCATAACGAAGTTGCACCAAGTCAGTTTGAGGTTGCTCCTACATTCGAAGAGTGCAACCTGGCAGTGGATCATAACCTTCTGCTGATGGATGTTATGAATAAAGTCGCTGAAAGGCATCACCTGAGAGTATTGTTCCATGAAAAACCTTTCGCAGGCATTAATGGGAGCGGTAAACACAATAACTGGTCGCTTAGTACCAACACAGGTAAGAATTTACTTGGGCCAAGCAGTAAGCCTAAAGAAAACCTGATTTTCCTTACTTTCTTTGTCAATGTGATCAAGGCCGTTCATGATTATGCGGATCTTCTGAGAGCAAGTATCGCTTCTGCCGGTAATGACCATAGGCTTGGCGCTAACGAGGCACCTCCAGCTATCATGTCGGTTTTCGTGGGTGAAACGCTTACTGAAATGCTTAATGAGCTTGAGAAAAATGGAAATGTCAAGGTTGGTAAAGGTGATAATGTTTATATGAAACTCGGCATCAATAAAATCCCTGAAATACTTCTTGATAACACCGATAGAAACAGAACTTCGCCTTTTGCCTTTACAGGAAATAAATTTGAATTCAGAGCGGTAGGCTCTGCGGCTAACAGTGCTGCTCCAATGACCATATTAAATACCATTGTCGCGGAAACACTTAATAAATTCAAAGAAGATGTTGACAAACAAATTGCCAAGGAAGTTAAAAAAGAAGTTGCCATCATCAATGTCTTGAGAGAATATACCATCGCGTCAAAGAAAATAAGATTCGAAGGAAACGGATATTCTGATGAATGGAAAAAGGAAGCGGAGAAAAGAGGCCTTAAAAATGTAAAAACTTCACCTGAAGCATTGGATTTCTACCTTACCAAACAGGCTCGCCAGCTTTTCACCAGACATGATATTTATTCTGAGAGAGAGCTTGAGGCAAGGGTTGAGATCATGTACGAAAACTATATCAAGAAAATTCAGATTGAAGGCCGCGTAATAGGGGATATCGCCATGAATCAGATCGTTCCGACAGCTATAGCTTATCAGAATAAACTTATCACCAATGTAAAAGGACTTAAAGAAATCGGCCTTGAGAAAGAAGCCAAATTTATTATTGATTCCATTAAAGATATTTCTCATCATATCAGCACCATTCAGACAGAGGTGGATACTATGACAGAAGCGCGTAAGAAAGCCAATGGACTAGAACACGCAAAAGAAAAAGCTATTTCATATTGCAATGATGTGAAGGCGCATTTTGAAAAGATCCGTTATTCCGTAGACAAGCTTGAGACCGTTGTGGATGACGAAGAATGGCCACTTCCAAAATACAGGGAAGTATTATTTCTTAGATAAGTAAAAGCCTCAATAATAGAAAAGTCCCCCGGCCATAAGCCGGGGGACTTTTTTTGTATAATTGCCCGATGTATAATGCTTTTTTAGTTACTCTATGATTTACCCGTAGCAATGGCAGGGATTTCGGAAGAATCCGGATATTCTGCTTTCGCGGAATCAAGCTCTTTGATAATATCGGAGCGTTGCTGGATTAGATTGGCTATCAGAGTGCTTCTGTTGAAGAACAAAGAGATTAATATCCATCTGGTTCTAATATCCTCGGCCGAATAGTAATAGCTGTAGGTAAAATATCCTGACAAAGGTAAGCTGATCATATAGGCTATGGTTATAGAAAGCGTATGAAAGTATTTTGCCACCATATAAGTTTGGAAACTATAAAAAATAAGGAACGTGAATATCCCTGTCACCATAGCGATAGGGGCGTAGTATTCTTTTTCCCTGGAAACTTTTCTGGCAACCAGCCCGGGTATTCTGTAGGGCAGATAGTTATTGATTAAACCATACACGTACAAAGGAAAACCGACGATAAGATATAGTACAGACAAGATATTGGTCAACAAAAAAGATTTTTTTCTGTCATCTTTTCTCATGGTAGCATCTGAAATGCCCAACTTGTTCAGAATGCTTAAATATCTTTTAACTTTTTCATTCAGCTCGCTTACCCTTGAAGGATCGGATTCATAATAATAGTGAAGCCTTTCCGCAATATTTTTTGTGAGGGTAAAATCTTCTTCTTTCTCCTTTAACGAAAATCCAAATTCCTTGGCTAATTTAATTTTATAAATGGTTTCTATGTTCGCTAAAAGTGTATCCAGGTAACTGTTTTCTATATTGATAATATGTTCTTCAAGCCTGAGCTTTATTTGTTCCGTTAATTGGAGTGCGGTTTTAAATGGATCTCTCTTATATTCATTCTCGAAAGTTCTTACATCCGTAGGCTGATCGATCTTTACAAATAAATCACTTTTGAAAGATTGCGCATTGGAATAATTGAGTCCGATCTGTAATATTTTAACGCCTGATTTAAAATCATTCTTTGCTTCAGCCCCTAAGGCGATGCGCGCGGCACCGGTTTTTATTTTCCTGAGCTTGCGTTCGGTAATACTGGTGCCTTCGGGGAAGATAAGGATGACTCCATTGTTTTCAAGGTGTTCATAGCACTTGTCAAAAGTTTCTTCATTCTTGTGAAGGTCGCCTGCTCCTTCCTGCTTGCGGTAAACAGGGATCATATTAAATTTCGGTAGGAGCCATTTGGCCAGGCCTGACTTGAAAACTTCGCCTTTAGCCAGAAAAAATATTTTCCGGTTTAAAATTGTCGCGATGATAATCGGGTCCATAAAAGTATTCGGATGATTCGCGACAATAATCAATGGGCTATTAGCAGGAATATTTTCTTTATCTGTAATATGGATAGATTTAAAGAATACCCTCACTGCAATGCGCAATAAAAATCTTAAAGTTACATAAACCATATCAGGTATTTTTTATTTCTAACCGCTGCACAAGTGTCAGATGCATGCTTCTACTCAGCTTTCATTAGTATTTCTTCTTTACAATTTTAGAGGCTACAAAAGCGAATAATCCTAAAATAATACCTGAAGTAAGTCCCACTATTGGGCCCATCATCAGCATCATCAACCTGGGTGAATCAGGCATGGGCATTTTAGCCATCATTTCTGCTTCCTGCGGATGATTTGCCAGGTAAGTATTAAATAAAATAATATGTGCCGCAGTAATCCATACAGAGTTAAGCAGACATACACACAAGCCGTTCAAAAAATATTTTTCCGTGCAATTTTTGGCGATTAGATAAGCGCAAACAATAAAAATTACCAGCCAGCAAAGAGGCTCAATGTCGGAAGGTATAAAGTAAACAGTGGCAATTCCCATTGCCAATCCGAAAAGCGAAAGTTGAAAAATTAATTTACCGTTCATGTTGATTAATGTTTAGGTTATATTATACTTTTTTTAAAAATTCAGTTTTGAGTACGAGCAGGACTTTGTCTACCTTTCCTTCTATTTCCTTATCATTGGAGGTGAAACGGATATTCTTAACCATTTGTCCTCTTTTCAGGTCACTTGAGCTGCCTTTTACTTTTAAGCTTTTAATAATTGTTACAGAGTCTCCTTCAGTGAGTATGGTTCCGTTGCTGTCCTTTACGTTTCTGATTTCCATTTTTGAATTATAAGTTATGACTATTGCTATTATTGTTGTCGTTTAGCTATTGCTGGCAAATATTTATTGTCTCAATTTATCAAAATAATTATTCAGTTCTGTTATTAATTCAGATTCAATACCCGGGTTAATTTCCTTTTTCCTTTTTTCGACTTTGATAAAGGCATCTCTTTCTTCCAGAGAATCAAACTTATATTCCTTTAATGATTCCCCATTAGCCTGGCAATGTTATTTGCAATAACTGTTTTGTCCGCATTTGTCTTTGCAAGTGTCAATGCAATTTGTAAATGGTTTAATGCTTTTTCATTATCAACTTCGCTATAAAGATTACCTAATAACGAATGATATAAATGATTGTCGGTAAGACCTAATTTTTCAGCTTCAATAATAGCTTCCTCTTTTCCGTTGGCTTTTGAAAGCGCGTAAGTTCTGTTTAATGCGGCAATGGGTGAATATTCTATCTGAAGCAATCTATTGTAGAACTGTAAAATATTTTCCCATTTTTCTACCGTGTCAATTTTGTGTGTATGCCAATAGGCAATGCCCGCTTCCAAATGATATTTTGAAAGTTTATTGCCGGTTGATGCCCGGTTCAGATAGTATAGCCCCTTATTAATCAATTCTTTGTTCCAAAGATTTGTGTCCTGATCCTCATATAAAATAATCTCTCCATTTTGATTTGTCCGTGCTTCAAACCGTGAGGAGTGAAAACACATTAACGAGAGTAGTGCATTCGCTGAAGGAGTATTCGTCTGCTCATTTTCTATGAGCATTAAATTCAGCCGCATCGCTTCCACACAGAGGTCTTTTCGTAAAGTGGTATTTTGTGAAGTGGAATAATAACCTTCGCTGAATAGCAAATACAAAGTAGTTAAAACAGTTTCTGATCGGCTGCTGATCTCTGGCTTTTCCGGAAGCTCGACCTTTACTTTTTCAGTTCTTAATTTTTCTTTGCCCCTGGCCAATCGTTTGTAGGTAGCTTCTTTAGTCGTTAAAAATGCATCCGCGATTTCTTCGGCGCCAAATCCGCAAAGAATATTTAATGATAAGCTTATTTGAGATTCTGTTGTAAGGCAAGGATGGCAAATAGCAAACATCATTTGCAATTGACTGTCATCGATATTTTTATTTGACAGATCGATTTCTATTTCCTGTGGTGCCGTTTCTGTTTGTTTTATTTCCAATACGACTTTTTTGTTAAAAATTGCATGGTGTTTTAGAAAGTCTTTGGCTTTATTTTTGGAAACTGTGTAAAGCCAGGCCGTGGGGTTTTGAGGTAAACCTTTTAAACCCCAGGTTTCGGACGCTAAAAGAAAAGTTTCGCTTACGATGTCTTCTGCAATTTCAAGGTATTCAATACCAAATAGCTTACAAAGCACAGCGGTTATTTTTCTGTATTCTGTCCTGAATAAATGAGGGATAAGTTCTTTTTCTTGCATCAATAAAAAAGCCTCCCGATTTTAAACGGGAGGCTTTAGGATTTAAATTATTCTATTCCATTGGCACGACAGTCCGTACTTCCACATTACCTCCGACCTTGAGAATTGGGCAGTCCTTTGAAAGTTCCGCTGCTTCATCAAGTGATTTGGCTTTGACAATAATGTAACCTCCGATGGCTTCTTTAATTTCAACATAAGGCCCATTCGTAACTACATTATTGGGTTTTACCACCCTGCCTTCGGAAGCTAATCTGTTACCGGAACTGACCAATTTGTTTTGTGCCGCAAGGCTGCCCATCCAGTCTTGCCATGGTTTCATCATTGATTGCAGTTGTTCTGGTGAAGGTGAAGGCTCGTTGCTAACGGAGTCTCTTCTAAAA
>DATMOV010000004.1:0-12697 GCA_035568055.1 Cytophagaceae bacterium | reverse complement strand
AAACAGCGGATTCGTGTGCTTATACATTACTTATATAGTATGATCTTAATGATAAAAACTGATTTACTTATTCAAAATTCAAAACCGACTTTTTGAGGTTCGACTAATTATTAGAAATTATAGTCTTTGTATTCTTTAGTGAACTCCTCATCCGGAATAACAGGATTTACCTGTAGATTCAAGAACTCAAATTGTTCATATAATCCTTTTTCATCGTACATGGCTTGAAAAACAGGCATGTAGTTGACTTTATCAATATAAAGAATAGTTTTCGCCGCATAAGCATTGGGTACCATGATTATCTGTCCGGGTATTACATCATAATAATCATCAATATCAGGATTTTTTTCCAGTATTAAATAGTCACTTACGAAGTGTGAATACCCAATAGAGGTAATGGTTTCACCGGGTTTGACTGTATATGGCATATACTTAAATGGGGTATAATCAATAACGATCTTATAACAGGGACGATTCTCCAATGACACCTCTCCCTGATAGCTGAAGTATTTATCGTAATCTGCCCCTGATTTTCCGATCATGTGGGAAATGATACCAGAGATGTATCGAAAACCCACTTCATGAATTGTGTGATGATTGTCTTTCCTCATAGTACTTCCGTAAGGATCAAGATTGAGAGTTACATATGGAAATGAATTTGGATTTACACAAGCATTGTTTCCATTCTTTCCATCCACGTATAAAATTTCAAGTCCTTTGGTAGGATTTAGCATATAAGAATAGGCTGCTTTTAACGGCTTTGAAAATTTCATTTCAGCCTCGCTTCTAAGATACTTGCCCTCTATGCGTTCTACCCTTTTTAATTTGAATTTCAGAGTATTCACTCTGGCAATTGCAGCGAGCATATTTTCAATGATCTGCTTGCTATCCTGAGCAGATGATGTCAATGAGTTAAAGAATAATGCGAGTGTTAGTATTAAAATTAAAAACCTTCTCATTTCTCAGATCATAAAAATATAAACTTGTTTTCTAAAGTAGTAATAAACCAGTTAAACAATTAGCAGGTTTTATAATAATTAATTTACCTTGCTTTTCCACCCCGGAATATATTTCTGAGTATACAAAAATCAAACCATAAAAGTACAATATAAAAGAATATTTAGCTCAACAGATTCTATGAATGAATTACATATTTACTGATGAGATAATTAATCAGAGGTATATGTTCCTGTACCACTTTTCCTTCATTGAGGAGATTACTGATCTGTGAAAGATCAAACCAATCAACCTTACAGATATCATCATCAGCCTTAGCATCCCCGGAAACCAGGGAACTGCTGAATAAAGTGGTGATGATCTTATCCTCCTCATTTCTATATCGCCAGTCATCCACTTTAAAAGATTTTTCATAGCGCACGTCGTCCACTACTATATCACCGCATTCTTCGCGCAGTTCTCTCAGTGCAGCTGCTTCGAAATCGGCATCAACAGGGTCTGAAAAGCCGCCGGGTAAGCGCCATTTACCTTCCGATTCTTTTTGCGCAAGCAGCACTTGTTTTTTATTATCGCGAAATACAGCCATGTCCACAGTCGCGTATATTTTAGGGTAAGCATTGTAATTTGAATAAATGATCCCGCATCTGAAATCTATGGTGTCAAGGGCTTTATTGCAGGTTTCATCACGAAGCAAAGAAGCATTTACATCGCCAGCCCGATCTGGTTTTGAGACTTCGAATTTCCCTGAATAATAAGGTATGAAGTTATTGTGACTGCCATAAAGCACAAAATTTTCGTGAGGTAAAGTGATTGAAAGTAGATGGTCCAAATCAGATGACCAACGGGCATCATACTTAGTATCGCTCAACGGCAGGATTGTAATTTCAGGATAATGCTGCCTGACTAATTTCTCCCTGGTATAAAAGTCAAGCGGATTTTTTCTACAGTTCTTCAATGGAGAAACTCCCAGCACGATCACGATCTTGCTATGTCTTTCTTTTACATAGTTAATAAGGCTAAAATGGCCTTCATGCAAATAAGGTGTCTGAAACCTGGCGATAATCACTCCTGTATTTTCCATAAGCATGTATTTGTGTAAAAATAATACAAATTATGTTGGATTATGTGATTCGCAATTGTGCTGGCTCGCAGCGGCTTTAAATTGTAATTTAATCTACTATTTAAAATAGTCGCTAATTTCAGGTAATAGTTTTACGTGATCATAGCTTTCAGTGCTAAGCGGCTTCACTAAAAAATCAATTACATTTTTATATGCCATTGCTTTGTCTCTGTCTTTTTTATAAATCGACGAGGTGACCATCACTACATAAACCTGGTCAGCGAAAGATTTTAAATTAATCTGATCCAGAAATTCCCATCCATTCATTACGGGCATATTGATATCAAGAAGAATGAGATATGTATCATCATTATTATGATTCGTTAATAGATAATCCAGCGCCTCTTTTCCGTTAGAAAAAGTTAATGGATTAAAAGAAAGGCCACTTTTCCTTAGCGATGTTTTATGGAGAAAAACAACAATCCCGTCATCATCCACTATCAATACTTTCAGGTTCATTGTTTGGGTTGTTTTACTTGTTCCGTTTTCTCTACTATTTCCCTTATTAAGCCATCCAATTCGTTAGCAGAGGACACTATATAACCTAATAGCTCATTAGTATCCATTTCTTCGGTGCGGTAATTCGTTAACAAATCCACTAAACCCATGATACGGGTTAATGGTGCTCTGATTTTGTGAGATTGTATCCAGGCTATATCTTCCAATTTTATATTTTTCTCTTCCAGTTCTTCATTTTTGCGTTTTAATTCTTTATTGGAATATCTGATTTCTTCCTCATGCTTTTTACGTTCTGTAATATCATGAACAATTCCCAGTAATTTTATACATTCATTTTTTTCATTGAACACCGGAGAAATACTTACAATCCCCGTTTTTTTACCGGAAGGGTACTCAGTGGTTTCTTCCCAAAATATTGTATGGCCCTCCTGAATCGCTTGTTGATATTTAGCAAATGCAAAAGATCGGGATGGTTCAGGAATTACTTCTTCGGCATATTTTCCTTCAACTTGTGATCTTTTCAGGTCGGTAGTAGAAAGAAAAGGGAGATTAACTGTCGTGAATTTGTAACGATTTTCGTTTTCAATGGAAAGAAGAAAGATCACATCCGTTGATGTATTATATATGAGTTCTAACTGGTCTTTATATGCCTTGAGTGCATTTTCAGCCAGCTTATTCTCAATGATATTTATTAAAATCATTCTTGCTCTTTCAATTGTTAGCTCTTCTGCTTTTTTAATAGAACGGATTTTTCTGAAATATATACCAAACGTCCCCAGTAAATTCTGATTAGAATCAATAATAGGATATGACCAGCAGGCATTCAGGCCATAAAGAGCGGCTATTTCTTTATAGTCTTTCCAGAATGGATGAGTAGAAATATCCGCGAC
This sequence comes from Cytophagaceae bacterium, assembly GCA_035568055.1. Taxonomy (GTDB): domain Bacteria; phylum Bacteroidota; class Bacteroidia; order Cytophagales; family Cytophagaceae; genus DATMOV01. The sequence continues at coordinate 9,271 of DATMOV010000004.1, read as the reverse complement.
CTCAACTTTTTCTCTTAAATAAGCGGCAGTACCACAAGAACCCTGGCCTAAGCCTATTGGGAGACCTTCAACTTCGTCATTATAGGCTTTTGGTAATTGTGGAGATGACCAGTTATACATTTTACCATCTTTGATTTTTAAAACCGAACATATCATTTCAGGATGTATTTTTTGCATGCCATTTAGCAAAAATGTGATCATGTCTTCCAGAGATGACTTATGAGAAGTATAAAATTCAAGCGTTTCTTTTTCTAGAATCTCTAATCTTTCCTGACGTTTGTTTTCAGTAATGTCCTGGAAGAAAATGGAAAGGATGTCTTTTGAAGGATAGATATTTAACCTAAACCAAATATCGAGAGGAGGAAAATATTCTTCAAAATGAATGGAAATATTTTCATTCATTGCCTTGTTGAATTCAGAATAGAATCTGGTGGGAATTGCATCGGCATAGACTTCCCATAGATTTTTGTCAATTATATTTTCCCTGTTCACCCCCATAATCCTCTCGGCTGCTTTATTCCAGTATTTCACGGTCCAGTTTTTATCAACGGTGAGAAATCCATCGGTAATACTTGCAAGTATGCTAGCGATTTCTTCGTAGGCTTTTAATAATTTTTTTTCTGTTGTTTTGCTTTCAGTAATATCCTGAAATATGCCTACAATTTTAAAGGGTGTCCCATATTTATCTTCTTCTATTTCGGCGACGGCTGAAATATGTTTTTCAGGTGAGCCATCGGCAGGATGTATTAAAAATTCTATTTCGTATTTCTTATCTTGCGCAATCAAGTCCATAGCAGCTTGCCTTACTTTGTCAATATCCGGGATGCAAGCTTCAACTTGTTCTATTGGAATTTCACTCGGGTTAGGAGGAAATCCAAAAATTTCCAATGCTTTTTCAGAACCCCATATCATTTTACTGTTTCGCTCTAGTTCCCAGTAGCCCAGCTTTCCAATTTCCTGGGCCTTAATTAACCTTGCATCGTTGACGCGTATTTTTTCTTCCGTTGCCTTTTTCTCCGATGCATCACGTGCGATGGCATACATCAATTTTTCTTTAGCATCCCACCGCGCCGACCAGATGAGAGGAATAATGCTATTATCTTTTCTTATATACCGGTTTTCAAAATTCCGCATATCCACTCCAGACATAATACTGGCGGCGGCTTCGTTCGTTAAAACCCGATCCTCTTCCAGCACCATTTCTATGTAACGTTTGCCAATCAATTCTTCGAGTTCATAACCCCAAACCTGTTTGCAGGCCTTACTTACCTGTCTGAATCTTCCTTCTTCATCAAAGGTACAAATCACATCCAGCGATTGATCCATTATTTTCTGAAGATTTTCCCGGCCATGGTTCAATTCCGGCTTATTTCCTTTAGAATTTACTTTCTGCTTTGGGATGGGTCGTTTCATTTTTTGAATTCATTACATGATCATTTTGTGTGCTTTGGAATTATAAATAATAATAAAACAATATTTCGTAAGAATTGATGGACAAAATTATTTATTAAATAAATCACTAATAATCAGATAGGTATTAAATTACTCAAACGTGATTAAAGTTGATTTGTTCAAAAAATCATACTAGGTTTTTATCTTTTACAAATTATAGTAATGGATAGGTAAAATTTAAAAAAAATCTCCATATGCAATAGCCTCCATGAAAATATTCGCCTCTGAGGGGTTTTTAGACCTGAAAGAAATAAATTTTATATCTTAAGATACAGAAACGTGGCCTTTAATCCTCTTAACATGAAAATTGTTTTTCTCGATACAAATACTGTAGGTAAGCTCTCTGAACTTGATGAGTTGAAAAAATTCGGGGAAGTAATATTCTATCCTTTTACCAATTATGAAGAAGCCGCTGCAAAAATTAATGCAGCTGAAATAATTATCACCAACAAAGTTGTCATTGACAGGAAGATCATTGAAACCAGTCCGATGCTAAAGCTCATTTGCGTGGCAGCCACAGGCATGAATAATATTGATCTGGCATGCGCCCAGGAAAAAAAGATTGTAGTGAAAAATGCTAAAGGATATTCCACCGACAGTGTAGCGCAACTTAGTTTCGGATTGATCCTGAATCTGCTGAACCATATTTCATTTTATGATAGCTATGTCAAGAGTGGAAAATATTCTTCAGGCAAAATTTTTACAAACCTAAGCAGAGAAATCATTCAGATCAAAGGGAAAACTATTGGTATCATTGGGCTGGGCGCAATAGGACAAAGGGTAGCCGAGATAGCGAAGGTTTTTGGTGCCAGCGTAATTTATTATTCTGCCAGCGGAAAGAATAATAATCGGTCTTATCGAAAAGTAACGCTGGAAGAGTTACTTAGTACTTCTGATATTATTTCTATCCATGCTCCGCTGAATGACCTTACCAGGAATCTCATTGGATACGAGCAGCTGGGCAAAATGAAACGTACAGCTTTATTGATCAATGCAGGCCGCGGGGGAATCGTTCCCGAAACAGATCTTGCAAGAGCGCTGGACGAGAATCTGATCGCCGCAGCGGCTATTGATGTTTATGAGCAGGAGCCAATTCCCGTTTCTAATCCGCTTTTGAAAATTAAAAATCCGGAGAAAATTATATTGACACCACATATCGCATGGTCAGCACTAGAAGCCAGGCAGGAGCTGCTTCGTCAGGTTATCGGACATATTAAAGATTACAAGAAACATAGTGTTTGAGTAAATTATTCAAACCAAAAATATTTAACCTAAATTTATATTCCTCAAAAATCTATTCTATGAAGAAAGCGATCAAATATCTGTTCATTCCAGGCCTCGTTGGGGGACTCGGCTATGCGGTTTATTTTTTTCTTTTAACTCCCCGTGATAATTTTCAGGCCATCTATCTTGTTCCTAAAGATGCCGTTTATATCATTGAAACCGACGAGCCGATCAAGAGCTGGAAAAAAGTCAGCAGCAGCAGAGTCTGGAAACATATGCAACAGCAGCCCTACTTCGGCGAGCTCACCGCCAGTGCCAACAGCCTTGATTCCATGATCAGGAGCAATGAAACTTTATTTGATATGCTTGGCTCCAGGACCATTCTGATCTCCTCACATGTATATGCGCCAAAAAAATACGACCACCTTTTTATTGCTGACCTTCAGGAAGCATCCAAACTTGACTTCCTTCAGCAATATCTGACCAGGCTTGACAACAGTAGTTACAAAGTCACCCAAAGAAATTACAAGGGCGTTGAGATCAATGAGATGTATGACAAGAAAGATAAAACAACTTTACACATAGCGTTCATCAAAAATCTCGTCGCCTGCTCCTATACGCATAGCCTGCTGGAGGCCGCTATCGATCAGATGAATGAGCCTGTAATCGCGAGGGATCATAATTTCATCAGGATTAAACAAAGCACTAATAATGATGGCCTGTTCAATGTATACCTTCATTACTCAATGTTGAACAATTATATGATGTGCTATCTTTCTTCACAGGATGAAAGTGTAGCGGACCTGAGTAAATCATTATTCTTTACTGGCCTGGATCTTGCTCTTGACGATAAAGATAATATCGTGATGGATGGATATACTGGCATCAATGATTCGGTAAGCTCTTACTTACAGGCGATGCTTGTATCGGGAAAAGGAAGCCTCAGCGCACAGGAGGTGATCCCCCGGCGTACAGCATATTATATGAGCCTGTCTGTAAAAGATTTCGGGAAATTTTATGATAACCTGCTTGGGGTCATGCGTAAGTCAGATCCCGAATTCCCCGCGTATGAAAAAGACCTGCAGCTGATGGAGAAATTTTTAAAGATCAGTGTGAAAGATAATTTCGTAAAATGGGTGGGCGATGAAGTTTCATTCGTACAGACCCAGCCTAAAGGACTAGGCAGAAAAAATGAGTATGCCGTCGTGATCAAAGCGAACGATGTCGCCCTGGCAAAAGAAAACCTCAGCTATATACTAGGACAAGTAAGAAAGAGAACTCCTGTGAAATTCAAGGAATTTGACTACAAAGGATATCCGATCAATTATATGGAGGTGAAGGGATTTTTTAAGCTGGTTCTCGGGAAATTTTTTAAAGGGCTTGATAAGCCTTATTATACCATGATCAATGATTATGTAATCATGAGCAACCACCCACAGACAATTAAAAGCATCATTGATGATTATAGAGCAGGCCGCACTTTAAAAAATTACGATGATTACAACGCATTCCTTGGGAATTTCGACAACGCCTCCAATGTTTTTGTATATGCCAATATGCCTGTATTACATACTGCCCTGGAGGGTTTTGTTGCCCCGGAAATATGGACCTCGATTAATGCCAACAAAGACTATATTATTTGCTTCCCGCAGATTGGTTTCCAACTAAAAGAAAAGGATGAGCTATTTCAGGCAAAGTTTGTTTCGGCTTACAAAGATATTGATGAAGTAAAGCAGCAACTGATAAAAATGAACACCGTTATTCAGGATACCATAGGTCTGGGAAAAGATACTACGGCCACAGAAGATAATGATGAAAGCAATGTAGAAGACCTGGATGCGAAAAAATTTACAGAGAAGTATTCTGACGGTTCTCTTAAATCAGAAATATTTTTAAAAAATGGTTTAAGAACCGGAACTTACCGCGAATATTATCCCAGCGGGGAAGTAAAAGTGAAAGGCCATTATGAAAATGATATGAAAGAAGGAACCTTTAAATATTTTAATGAGGATGGCAAGCTGACTCAGAAAAAAGAATTTACGCAGGGGAAGGAAGTTAAATAGTAGTTGTATAAAAGTCCATAGTCAACAGTCCACAGATAGTAATCCTAACAATGGACTGTCGGCTTTTATTTTTGCATTTTTACTTTTTAATTTATTCGGCTTTACGTGTCATTTTTAAAAGCGTACTATAGAAATCTTCGAAGCTTAAAGTGTAGAGATAATTATAAAAGTTGTTATAAACATTGGCTTCCGCAAGCTCATTGTATTGAAGAAGTTTTCCTACCATATATACAATATTATCCCTTTTGATGATTGCTTCATCTTTGATGAAATCAGTTTCTATTTTTTTATCCAGCACATCGTTGCCCCATCTGGAAAGTAGCGTGAGTACTCCTAGTAAATGCTCGTATAAGTCATTAAGATTGACAGGAAATAAGAATTTTTTGTAGAGGTAGTAGGGAGCCTTGATTACATTTTTTAGAAAACTCCCCAACAACTTAATCAAGTCATTTCTTTTCTCCAGCTCGTCTTTGAATAATTCCTCGCCCTGGTAGATCCTCGACATCACTAACCCGTCAGGCTGGTAGATCACTATTTCGCTGGGCTCCATAGTGGCCTCGGTCATAGCGCGCATCAGCACATCTTTGCCGTTCATATCAGTGATAATGGGATGTTTGTTGCCCTGTTTATTAAGCTCCCACCCCTGCTCGGTAGGTAAAATATAAAATATCGCTTTCTTCATCATGTTATCCCCCCCTCACATTTATAACAGTTGAAATATGAGAAAGGTTATGTAGAATTAAAAAACGTGAAATTTTATTCTAATCAATGGTTTTCTTCATGTAATCTCTGATCATATAGGCTGCCGCTCTTTGAAGTAATTGCGGAGCATTCGATATGGCTTCCTCTAAAGGCATATTGTCTTCTTTGATCGCGATCATTTTTGTAACTCCCTCATCGTATAATTTCTCTGAGCCTGGCAACAAACTTCCGGAAATAATCATGACAGGAATATTATATTTCTTTCCTAATTGTGCGATACCAAAAGGAACTTTTCCTGATAAAGTCTGTGCATCTGTTCTGCCTTCTCCTGTAATGATCAGGTCGGATTCTTTTATCGCCGACTCCAGTTTGGTTAGCTCAGCGACCATATTGAATCCTGGTTTTAATTCAGCATGAAGCAAGGCTTTCAAGCCGCCGCCAATCCCGCCTGCTGCACCGGCGCCTTCCATATCGGTTATATCAATCTTGAACTTTTCTTTGATGAGCCCGGCAAATTTTCTCAGATTATCATCCAGCTTTTCCCTCATGGCATTATCCGCACCTTTCTGATCCCCATAAATTTTAGATGTACCCTGTTCACCGCAGAGAGGGATTTTAACATCGCAGGCAACTACCATTAAACAATCGCTAAGACGTTGATCCAGTTCTGATAAATCAATTTCTGCCAATTCTGATAAAGCCCCACCACCTCTCCTGATTTCTTTCCTATTCTTATCCAGAAATTTTCCGCCCAAGGCTTGAATGATTCCGGCCCCCGCATCATTAGTGGCGCTCCCTCCAAGTCCGAGTAATATTTTTCCGCATCCATGATCAAGCGCTGAGCGAAGCAATTCGCCGCTGCCATAACTTGTAGTAAGCCATGGATTTCTTTCTGCCTTTTTTAGTAACTCCAGTCCGGATGCCGCTGCGACTTCTACCACTGCCGTTTTGCCATCGCCTAATATCCCATAGCACGCTTTGATCTCTCGCATGAACGGATCATGCGCACTCACTTCTATTAATTTTCCACCAGTCGCAGTGACCAGAGTCTCAGTAGTTCCTTCGCCTCCATCTGCCATGGGAATAATTTTAATATCCGCATCGGGTAATACCTTTCTTATACCCAGTTCAATATTCCTGGCAACCTCTTCAGCTGGCAGGCAATCTTTCATGGAGTCGGGTGCTATCAGTATTCTCATAAGATTTTCCTGGCAAGTGGTAGAAGTTGATTTATTTGATATGCTACAAATCCTATTACATATTCAAATATAATCTTTTATTAAGGTCGCAATACAAGCTTGATGAATGAATATAGTTCATTCACCTAAACCTTTTGCCAGTTATAATGTGTAATAATGGTTATTATAATTAATTTTATAAGGTAATTTAACAGATGGACAAACTTCGCAAGAAATTATCCGGGAGAGAATTGAACGGTAACCTTCGCAGGCTTACTTTAAATGATCATTTAATTGACTTTTATTCCAATGATTATTTAGGCCTGGCCAGAAGTCAAGATCTTTCTGAAAATATAAATCAGGAATATTCCTGCCAATATGGAAATATGAATGGTTCAACAGGCTCGAGGCTGTTATCAGGAAATAGCGAATATTGTGTGGAACTCGAAGAATATCTGGCGCAACTATTTAAAGCCGAAAGCGCCCTGCTCTTTAATTCAGGATACAATGCCAATCTTTCTATACTCTCCGCTATTCCGCAAAAAAATGATACAATCATTTATGATGAGCTTATACACACGAGCCTGAAAGATGGCGCGCGCCTGAGCTTTGCAAAAAGATTTTCATTTTCTCATAATGATCTCGTTGATCTGGAAGCAAAAATTCAAAAGGGATCCGGAGAAATATTCGTAGTCATTGAATCCGTATATTCTATGGATGGCGATTCTGCGCCACTCAAAGAAATTATAGCGCTATGTGAGAAATATAAAGCTGCCCTGATTGTTGATGAAGCACATAGCACCGGTATTTGGGGCGAAAAAGGAAATGGTTTACTTTGTAAGCTGGGAATAGAGCAAAGAGTCTTCGCACGTATTCATACTTTCGGCAAAGCGATGGGCGTGCATGGAGCTTGTATCTGCGGCAGCAAAGACCTTATTGATTTCCTGATTAATTTCGCGAGACCATTTATATACACGACAGCGTTGCCCTTACACGCATTAATATCAATCAAACAATCATTTGAATACCTTGATAAAAATATTTCTCTTCAGGAGATCAGCCGAAAAAATATTTCTTTATTTAAATCCGGTTTTAAAAATCCGGAAGGAAAGTTGATCGAAAGTGAAAGTCCGATCCAGGCAATTAAGATCGGCGGCAATGAACAGACAAAAAATATGGCAGAAAGTATAAGGGGAAAAAGATTTGATGTGCGGCCGATTCTATCACCCACAGTAAAAGAAGGAGAGGAACGCTTAAGAATCTGTCTTCATACTTATAATACCAGTGAGGAAATCCGAGGTCTCACAGAATTAATAAATATGTTAACAAGTAAGCTTATTCATCATGACTAATCCTTTAATCCTTCAATCAGAGTCATGGTCTATTTTGTAACCTCCATACATACTGACAGCGGTAAAACTCTGGTCAGCGCTATCCTCACAGAAGCATTGCAGGCCGATTACTGGAAGCCTGTGCAATGCGGCATAGAGCAAACAGACCTTAAAACAGTGAAAGAGCTGGTGGATAATGCACATTGTATGTTTTTTAATGAACGGTATTTATTCAAAGCTCCTCTTTCTCCGCATGCCGCAGCTCAGAAGGAGGGTGTGGGAATAAAACTTGCTGATTTTTCGCTGCCGGCTAATGAAGGGCATGACTTAATTATAGAAGGTGCCGGAGGTATTCTTGTTCCGCTCAATGACAAAGAGTTTGTGATTGATATCGCTGAAAAATTCCAGGCTGAGATTATTCTTGTTTCAAATATTTACCTTGGAAGCATTAACCATACTTTGCTTACAGTAAATGAGATGAAGAGGCGAGGGCTAAAAGTGAAAGGAATAATTTTTAACGGTGTTGAAAATTCTGCCACAGAGGAAATTATATTAAAGCATTCAGGGTATAAATGTCTTTTACGGATCAGGCCTGAACAAAAAATAGATCATGAAACCGTCATGAAGTATAGCGTAAAATTATTTGAACACTGGGATGACTGATTTTAACAAAAAAGATACCCGGTTTGTATGGCATCCATACACATCGCTGAGTGATCAAAGAGAAAATATTTTTATTGAATCAGCCAAAGGTATTTATCTGTATACACCCGAAGGCAGGAAGATACTTGATGCTGTTTCCTCCTGGTGGGTCAATATTCATGGGCACTCCAATGAATATATCGCTGATGCAATCGCGAGGCAGGCAAGAAAACTGGAGCATGTCATCTTTGCGGGGTTTACCCATGAGCCAGCTATTACATTGGCTGAAAGACTGCTTGAAATTTTACCGGGATCGCAGGAAAAAATTTTCTATTCAGACAACGGAAGCACAGCAGTGGAAGTCGCCATGAAAATGTCTTTGCAATATTGGTATAACCAGGGTATCGATAAAAAGAGAATTGTCGCGATCCATGGCGCTTACCATGGCGATACTTTTGGAGCCATGTCAGCAGGAGCGAGGTCGGAATTTACCAGGCCCTTCTCTTCATATCTGTTCGATGTTTCTTTTATAGATTTTCCGAATGGAGAAAATAAGATGGAAGTGCTTGAACAGTTCAGCACCGTGGCAAAAAATGGCGATGTCGCCGCCTTTATATATGAGCCATTGGTGCAGGGTACAGCAGGCATGAGAGTATATTCTTCTGAAATTCTTGATAAA
>DATMOV010000003.1:0-2868 GCA_035568055.1 Cytophagaceae bacterium | reverse complement strand
TATATGAAAAAGGAAGTGAAAGCGCATACTCCACCAGTCTGTGATCGAGAAACGGCTCTCGCCCTTCAATACTGTTGTACATAGTGGCTCTATCTACTTTTACCAGTAAATCATCAGGCAAATAATGTAATAAATCCCAAAAAATCATTTGCTCAACTTCATTGCCATTTCCATTGAACTTATATCTTGCGCTCTTAAAAGGATTAACTTTACCTATGAGTAATTCTATTTCTTTCTCTGCCTGATTTGAAATAGACTGTTCATAAAAATTTATTACCTCTTTTGATAAAATCAGATCCTGATAAGCATATATTTTATGCTCCAGATTAAAATGAGGAATCTTTTTCAGAATTCCAGAATTTCCCAGTTTGGAAATTAAAAAGCTTTGCACCTTATTCTTCCCCGAACCTGGCGCATAAAATCTGTCAATATTTTCTTTTATCTTTTTATAATGAGTGTATCCACAAAACAGTTCGTCTCCGCCATCAGCTGATAAGACTACCTTTATATTATGCTCCTTAGCGATACTTGAAATCAAAGCTGTCGGAATGCCAGATGAATCACTAAAAGGCTCATCGTAAATTTCATAAAAATTATACAATAAATCCTTTGCTTTAACTCCATCGAGTATTTGTTCATGGTGATTTGTGCCAAGCTCAGCAGCTACTTTCCTTGCATAAGGTGCCTCATTATAAGATGGATGATCAAAGCCTATGGTAAAAGTATTGATATTGCCGTATTCTTTCTGAAGAATTGCCGTAACGAGTGAGCTATCAATTCCTCCGCTCAGAAATACCCCCACTGGAACATCTGAAACCATTCTGTATTTAAAAGAAGAAGTTAATAAATCTTCCAATTCATTCAGCACGATATCTTCGTCCAGGGGAAAAGAATTATTTATTTCAGGTTTCCAGTATTGCCTGATCTCATGCTTTCCATTTCCATATTTTAAGTAATGGCCTGGCATGATTTTTCTTACTTCAGAGAATATTGTATTTTCATTTGTGATATAGCCGAATTTGAAATATTGATAAACTGCCTCTTTGTCTATCGTAAATTGGTAAGGTAAGGACTTAAATATTTTCAGCTCACTACCGAAAATGAGCCCATTGGTTAATGAATAGTATAAGGGCTTAACCCCAAGCCTGTCGCGAAAAAGATAAAGTTCTTTTGAATCTTTATCATAAATGGCAAATGCAAACATTCCAACAAAACGGTTAACACAAGTTTCTTTCCACTTATGAAATGCTTTGATCAGAACCTCAGTATCGGAATTTGATTGGAATGAATAACCAAGATTTATTAATTCGGATTTTATTTCCTTATAGTTGTATAATTCGCCGTTAAAGACAAGAACTAAATTTTGAAAATGATATGGCTGAGCACCCAATTCAGACAATTCTATGATGGATAATCTGCGGTGCCCTAAGCCGATATTCCCTTCATGGAAATAACCTGAAGCATCGGGGCCCCTGCGCCTCAGTGAGTCCGTAAGACCAACAAGGTTGTCGTAGTTTAATGATGAATTTATAAAACCAGTGATTCCGCACATTTTGGTATGTTCCTGTCAGAAAAACTGCAGTAGAAACAATAATAATTGATTTTAGCCCTGAACTATGCCAAATTAATTTTCAACCGGGATAAACTTGCTCAACATAGGCAATCCTTGCTCCAGTGTTGTTAGTTCCCGATTTAAAATTTTTCGCATTTTATTAATATCGGGAAGTCTTCTCGTCATATCACCTTCTTCTAAAGGAGGCAGGTGAATTATTTTTGATTTGGATCCAGTGGTTTTGACAATTTGTCTTGCCAGCTCCAATATTGTTATTTCTTTATCGCTACCTACATTAACCGTTTCATTAATGCATAAATCATTTAAGAACGTTTTGGTTGTCAATTCTATGTTATCATTAATGTAACAAAAGGTTCTGGTTTGACTTCCATTACCATATATTGAAATATCTTCATTTTTTAGCGCTTTCTGTAAGAAACGCGGTATGACAAAATCAGTACTTTGATTAGGTCCATATGTATTGAAAAATCTAAAAATTGTATAGTTAAGGCCATATTCTTTGTAATATGACTTTAAATAGGCCTCGCATACATTCTTGACAATAGCATAAGGGAGCCTTGAGTTTAAGGGTGTTGTGATTTCATTTTGGGGAAACTCAACGGGTTCGCCATAAACTTCGGAGGAAGATGAAAAATAAACCCTCTTAACTCCTGTGTTTTTTGCTAATTCAAGAATATTCTGAATCCCTTGAATATCCTTCAAAACCATTATAGGGTTATCTAAGGTTCTCTTAACGCCCACTAATGCTGCATAATGGAAAATACAATCAAACCTATGTGACAACATAATAGCTGCCATGTCATGATAACTGTTAGCATCCGCTTTGATGAAAACCAGATTCTTGTATTCCAGCGGGATCTTAGATACAGTACCAGTTACAAGATTATCCACTATCACTACACTGGTTTCCGGCAATTGTACCAGAGCGGAAGCTAATGCACTACCAATATTTCCTGCACCACCGGTTATTAGAATTTTCTTCATGGTAAAACAATATGTTTCATTGATGCGAGAAACCTTCTTGTAAAAACTACTCTCAAGTTACAAGTTATTGATTTTAATAAATATTGAGCAGCTTTTAGTCTCTTTTTTTGAAGGGTCAATAAAAGACTGAAAAAGGTATATTTCGAAGCTACAAACATGCTTAAGTGCCTTTTGTAATATTTCTTAAATATTTTATCGGCCATTAAATATTCTACCAGCAAAAGGTCTCTGGTGATAATCTTATCCACATTGTAATCCCTTATACTTCTGTCTTCATGATCAATAACCGAAGATGTGATTATATTATGATG
>DATMOV010000002.1:0-13257 GCA_035568055.1 Cytophagaceae bacterium | reverse complement strand
TATCATAATGGCCCAGGATTCGGCTTTTTATAATAATTGTAATTAGACGAACTGTTCCTAAGCGTTGGAGGTTTAAAACCCTTCTGCCGAAATAGAAAGCGGCTTATTTTGAATTTATCATTGGTGTTTATATTTTGTATGATATTTGGCTTAGTCCAGATTCATTGAACTTGTTAAAACATAGAAATCCATTCGACATGAGATATATATTTCTGCTTCTATTCTTTGTTCTGACAATTTTTTCATGTCAGAAAACCTCTGAAAAAAGCCAATCAGGAATACCATCGGAATATAAGGTGAAACTCGGATATTATTCTTGTGACACTGTCTCAAGCCGCATACACTATCGTACCATGTTCCAGCAGAATCAGGATTCTGTGTTCTTCCTTAAATATTGCGAGGATTCAACTGCCTGGACTAAAACCGGAGACATCATTAAAACAGACCATGTGCTTTGCAGAGAATATAAAATCGTCAAAAAGGATTCTTCGACTTATTACTTCATCAAAACCGACAGCATGAGCACCGGGGTTGAAAAGAAACAATATACTGCCAAAGATCACCGGGATTATGAAGCAGGTGGAAAGAAATATAGTATCTATAAGTTCGTGCTTAAGAATTCTACCATGGATGAACGTGGCACTATCTTCTGGAACCAGGATCTGGGATTAATCCGTTTCAGATATTGCGACTGGTGCGACAATACACAGCTGATGGATGCAGGAGGCAAAATTTCTGAAGAAGGACTCAGGCAGATACATTCCGCGATTTTGAGCGATAGTGCTTTTTATTATAGCTGCGAATAAATAAATTTATCCTTTGTTGAAAGGAAAAGTACGTACCACAAAAAATTCCATTCTCTGTTATTCTCTCCTAATTATTCATTTGCAGTATATTTTTTTTGAACCTTCCTTTACTTCATGGGTTTTACTAACTTTGAAATACTATTACAGATTTTTGAATTTTGAAGGTTAAGGATTTTCTGGGGATATACAGAGCTGACGGACTTATACAGACAATTGCTGAAAAAGTCAGGGATAAGTCTGCCCAAAATTTTCACCTCAAAGGAATTACCGGCAGCCTGGATGCTATTATAGCTGCTTCCATTTCAAATCTAAATAAACTCACTTCGATATTTATCCTTCACGACAAAGAAGAAGCAGCCTATTTTCAGAATGACTTGCAGAATCTGTTACCTGATATAGATGTCCTGTTATTCCCTGCCTCCTACAAAAAAGTCTATAAGTTCGAAGAAATTGAAAATGCCAATATTTTAAGGCGGGCCGAAGTCTTAAGCATTGTAAATAATAATATTGACAAGCCATCTTTAATAGTAACCTATCCTGAAGCTCTTGCTGAGAAAGTAATCAATAAGAAGTCTTTGCTGGAAAACACATTCGTAGCAAAAACGGGAGAGAAGCTTGATGTGGGTTTTTTGACCGAGCTTCTCCAGACTTACGATTTCGAAAAATCAGAATTTGTATACGAAGCAGGCCAATATTCTGTGCGAGGAGGGATCATGGATGTCTTTTCCTACGCCAATGATCTTCCTTTCCGCATCGAGCTTTTCGGTGATGAAATTGAAAGCATCCGCACCTTCGATCCGACCACCCAGCTTTCGGTAGAAACAAAGAGTGAAATTTCTATCGTCCCTAATGTTCAAACCCGGCTACTGCAGGAAACCCGTGAATCTTTTCTGCATTTTCTTCCTGAAGAAACAATTGTATGGATCAAAGACGTTTCGCAAACATTAGATATTATAGAGCACTCTTTTGAAAAAGCTTCGGAGGATTTTGAGCAGATCATGAAAGAAACCGCCGGTTCCTCCATCATTACAAAAGTTGAAAATCTTTTTGATTCTGTCGCTGACTTTAAATCACAGCTTAAAGATCATACGATCATTGAATTTGGCAGACAGTTTCATTTCAAATCTGCTGAAGCCTTCTCTTTTTCCTCAAAGCCACAGCCTTCTTTTAACAAGGAATTTAAGATGCTGGCTGATAATCTGAATGAACTGATAAGTAGAAACTTTACCTGCTGCATTGCTTCCGAATCTCATCAGCAGATTGACCGCCTTACCAGCATTTTCGAGGAGCTGAACCATGACCTGAAATTCGAAGCGCTTTATTTTCCATTGCGCGAAGGCTTCATTGATGAGAACGTAAAAATCGCTTGCTACACCGACCATCAGATCTTCGACAGATTTCACCGCTATAAAAGCAAGGCCAAATATTCAAAGTCAAAGTCCATGACTTTAAAGGAGCTTCGGACACTCCATCCCGGAGATTATATCAGTCATATGGATTATGGCATTGCACGCTTTGCCGGACTTGAAAAAGTAGAAGTGGGTGGCAGACAGCAGGAAGCAATCCGTTTAATATTCAGAGATGACGACCTTCTTTATATCAGTATACATGCCCTTCATAAAATTTCCAGGTACAGCGGTAAAGAAGGCGGACCGCCTCAAATGACCAAACTGGGTTCCGGTGACTGGGATACAAAAAAGCAGAAAGTAAAAAAGAAAGTAAAAGATATCGCCAAAGAGCTGATCAGTCTCTATGCAAAACGAAAAGCTGCGCCGGGCTTTGCCTATACCAAAGACAGCTTTCTGCAAGCCGAACTTGAATCGTCATTTATCTATGAAGATACCCCAGACCAGGCCAAAGCTACTGCCGATGTGAAGGAAGACATGCAACAACCGCACCCCATGGACCGTCTGGTTTGCGGTGATGTTGGATTTGGAAAAACAGAAGTGGCGATCAGAGCCGCATTTAAAGCGGTATGTGATGGGAAACAAGTTGCTATACTGGTGCCTACCACCATCCTGGCCATGCAGCATTATAAAACCTTTAAAGAAAGGCTGGCAAATTTTCCATGCATGGTGGAATATATCAACCGCTTCAAAACCAATCAGCAGATCAAAGAAACTTTAAAAAGAGTCGAAGAAGGTAAAACCAATATCCTGATCGGTACTCATCGTATCATCAGCAAGGATATTAAATTCAAAGACCTTGGCCTTCTCGTAATAGATGAAGAACAGAAATTCGGGGTAAAAGTAAAAGAAAAGCTGAAGGAATTTAAAGTCAACGTAGATACCCTGACACTGACTGCCACTCCTATTCCCAGAACACTGCATTTCTCTCTCATGGGAGCACGCGATCTTTCAATCATTGCCACGCCACCACCCAACAGACAGCCTGTTACCACTGAGATCCATGTTTATGACGACATCATCATCAGAGATGCCATTATGCATGAGCTGAAAAGAAACGGACAGGTTTTTATGGTTCATAACCGGGTGAAAGACATTGAAGCAATAGCCGATAAGATTTTGAGGCTTGTTCCGGATGCAAAAGTTGGAATCGCACATGGGCAAATGGAAGGAGAACAATTGGAAAAAGCCATGATGAAATTTGTGGAAGCAGAATATGATGTATTGGTTTCTACCAATATTATTGAATCAGGGCTCGACATCCCAAATGCTAATACTATCATCATCAATAGTGCCCACATGTTTGGTCTTTCTGATCTACATCAAATGCGCGGCAGGGTTGGACGTTCCAATAAAAAAGCGTATTGCTACCTGCTCACTCCGCCGGTATCCAATCTTCCATCCGATTCAAGAAAAAGACTGAGTGCGCTGGAAGAATTTTCTGAGCTTGGCGATGGATTTAAAGTCGCTATGCGCGATCTTGATATCCGCGGGGCAGGAAATTTGCTGGGTGCCGAACAAAGCGGATTTATCAGCGACCTTGGTTTTGATATGTACCACAAGATTCTGGATGAAGCCATCCAGGAATTAAAAGAAACCGAGTTCAAAGAGCTTTTCAAAAAAGAGCTGGAGATGAAAGACCTGAGAACACTGGCAAGCGATTGCGTAATCGAAACAGATCTGGCTGTAGTCATCCCTGACAAGTACGTCAGCAATATATCGGAAAGATTGAATTTATATTCCTCCCTCGATAATATTAAAAATGAAGAAGAACTTGAAAAATTCCGGACTTCGGTGACAGACAGATTTGGCCCTCCACCAAAAGAGGTAACTGATCTGATGGAGACCGTAAGATTGAGATGGTTTGCGGAAGCCCTGGGTTTCGAAAAACTTTCTATAAAAAGCGAAACGATGAAGGGATATTTTGTCCCGGCTGAGAATGAAGCCTATTTTAAATCCGAGGTATTCGGACAAATATTAAAATACGTTCAGGTTCATTCTAAAAAATGCAGGCTGCGGGAGGTCAATAAAAAATTGATATTGGTTTTTGAAGACATAGAATCGATTCCGCAAGCACTGGAGATCCTTGGGGAAATGAATATTGTAGAAACTGCCCGATCATGAAATTCCAAAGTAAGATCAATTATTTATGCCTGGTACCCAAGATCTTTTTCATTGTTTTTCTTATTCTATTGAATTTATTTTTTTATGGAGTATTTATTTATGAGATGATTGTTAAGGATGGTTCTATAAGCATTAAAGCCTGCGCAATCGTTTTGAGCCTCTGGCTAATTCTTAACTGGGTCACCTTTTATATGATAAGGTCCTTGTTCATCGGCACTTTAAAGATTATTATCAATGATACCGGACTTGAAATAAGGCAACCGCTTATGGGTGCAAGAAATATATGCCGCTGGAATCAGATCAAAGAATTTTATACTTCTTACGAATACAATAAACAGCGGAGTTTTGCACAGATCATTATCTATTTTAAGACCAGAAAAAAGCTAAAGATCTCTGAAGAAAGTCTTATCAACTATAATGAGATGGTAAACGTATTAAAAGCCAGTCCGGTTAAATACGCAGGTTTTAAAGAGCAAAGTTTGATCGATTTTGAATAATGTCATGCTGAGCACATTCGTTGCCGCTCAGTATAAACTCCATCAAAGCATCAATTTTCTCTCATTTAGTTGGTTTTTAAACAAATCTTTGAGATTTTTGAAGATACATTGAGGGAAACCCTCATTATTAATTATGTCGCTACTAATATAACAAGGGGCAGTACTTGTCGTTAGTTATTAAATAAATATTTGTTATAATTTTTTTGAAAAGTTGGATTATATTTTGAAAAAGTATATATTGTAAATTATTTAGGGAATATTTAGGGAATAATATTATCAAATTAAGCAGGGTTATGAAAAAAACAAACAGAGTGTTCAGAGGTGTTTTCCTCATTCTGGCTGGTGCTGCCATTATCAGCGCTTGTAAGAAAGGGAATCCAACCAGTACTGCCCCAGGTAAAGAAAGTACCGTTACCGGATTGGCATACAACGACGAAAATGCATTCCAGGTAAGTAATTATGCCGGTCAGCCGGAAGGTCCCAACCTGGTATATATTGAAGGAGGAAGAACTGTTCTTGGCTCTTTCGAAGAAGATCTTATGAAAAATGGCGACAATGTGGAAAGAACTGTTACAGTCGCTTCTTTTTATATGGATGAAACAGAAGTTGCCAACATTCACTGGCTTGAGTATCTGTTCTATGTAAAAAGAGACTCTTCCCAGGATTTTTATGAATCAGCACTCCCAGATACAACTGTATGGGCAAGTGAGCTTGCGTACAACGATCCTTATGTAGAACATTATTTCAGATATCCGGGCTTCCGTTATTTCCCTGTTGTTGGAGTTAACTGGATCCAGGCAAACGATTTTGCTATGTGGAGGACCAAAGTTGTAAACAATGAGCTTGCTAAAGATGCAGGTATTCAGGTTCCTGAAGGTGGCGGAAGAATTCCTCTTGAAACAGGTGTTGTACTTCCTAACTACCGTCTTCCATCAGAAGCAGAGTGGGAATATTCAGCTCAGGCTTTGATCGGAAATCAGTGGCTTGATGAAAATCAGACACATAAAAGACTTTATCCATGGGATGGCCACGCGCTTAGAAATCCTTATGGTAAACAAATGGGTATGTTCCTTGCGAACTTCAAAAGAGGTCGTGGTGACTATGCCGGTATCGCTGGTAAATTAAATGACGGTGCGATGATCACCACTTATATCTACGAGTATCCACCTAATGACTTCGGTCTTTACAACATGGCTGGTAACGTGAACGAGTGGGTGTATGATGTTTACCGCCCACTTTCATTCCAGGACGTTGATGATCTTAACCCATTAAGAAGAAACGGATTCCTTGACGAAGAAAAAGGATACGACAAAGCCGGCTTCCAGTCTTTAATTGACAACCATACCAGAGTTTACAAAGGCGGTTCATGGAGAGATGTTGCGTATTGGATGTCACCAGGAACAAGAAGATATATTGCTGAAGATTCTTCAACAGCTACTATCGGTTTCCGCTGCGCAATGATCCAGGCAGGAACTAATTACTAAGACCTACTTATTAATTTGATATAAAGAAACTCTCCTGGATTCCGGGAGAGTTTTTTTGTTGTTAGGAACACCATTAAAATAATGGACAAGTTAACCAAAGAGCAAAGACGAAAAAACATGCAAGCAGTTAAAGCAACAGGCTCTAAAATAGAGACTGCTTTAGCAAAAGCTCTATTTGCCCGTGGTCATCGTTATAGAAAAAATGACCGTACAGTTTTTGGTACTCCAGACTTAACCTTTAAAAAAATCAAACTTGCGATATTCATTGATAGTGAATTTTGGCATGGAAAGGATTGGCTGATCAGGAAATATGACCACAAAAGCAATCATGAATTTTGGTATCAAAAAATTGAACGCAATATTCAAAGAGATAATAAAGTAAATAAAGTTTTAAGAAAAGACAAATGGAAGGTTTTACGGTTCTGGGGTAAGCAAGTTGAAAAAAAGTTAGACTTTTGTATCTTCCAGATTGAAAAAGCTATTAGTAAGCAAAAAGAGAAAAGACAATGACATTTATACGAAAATTAAAAGACGGAAAATCACAAGTAATAAAAGATCTTGCTTTTTGCACTTTGCTTAAAAATAATCTTCCTTCTAAAACAATATCTTTTAAAGCCGTAATCGATGAAATTGGTTTTAAAGTTCAAAAAGAGGATCCTTCAATTACAAAAGACGCATTAAATAACGCAAGAGGTGACTGGTATGAATGGCTTTTAGCATTCTCTGCATGGAATTACTTTGCTGAGAATAAAAAATCCAATCTTGCCTTATTAACTCCGAACATAAGCCAATTTGATGTTGCTCGATTATACGAAGATAAACTGTATAATCTTATACAAGATTTAAGAGCTAAAGTTCTAAAGTCATCTTCTGTTCAACTCATTTCATCCAATCCGGACTTCGTTATTATTGACAGAAAACTTGCGAATAAACTTTTTCCAAAGATTGAGAAAATTACTAAAATAGACCAGACAGCAATTCAGACCATTGAAACGGCATATAAAAAATTTGAAGCTCATTGCAGCTTTGAAGACATTGTTGGATATGTTGCTGTTAAACTTTCCTTCCGACCAGATAGGCGTTTACAAATTCCACATGAAGGAAGTCTAATGAAAGCTATTTACACTCATCTTCAAACTCGTGAGTGGATTATTAGTCCCAAAGGCCTAAAATATTTTGCTATTGCAACAAAAGTTGGAATTCCTGATAGGGCCGCATTAAAAACTGTCGCAACACATAGCATTACAACTGTTCATTCAATTCCTCAGGCAGCAGTTGATGAAGTTTTTGAAGTTAATTCACTCGTACAAGCTCAAATTGCTTTTGCACAGATTTTGAGCGCTTAGACAAAATCTGCCTTTTTATTGCTGCACCAAGAACTTGGGCAAGACCAGGAGGAACTGCATTGCCAATTTGTTTACCACCACTCACTAAAGTAATTTTTTCACGCCCTTTACATTTAAACTGCCAGCTGATTGGAAAGGATTGGAGGGCAGCCATTTCAATAGTACTTAGCCCTCTGTTTTCAAATGGGTGAATATACATTCCTTTCGCTGGATTATATGCAGCAGTTCTAATAGTAACAGAAGGTAAATCTGCAATTATTCTTCCGAAAGTATCATTTCCTTGATGTTTGCCGCTCTTCCAACAATCGGGTCGTAGACTCATCGGCAATACTTTAAAATTCTGACCTTGTTTAATATATGTCATTCGATTTACAACTACATCAGAAATATTCATTAGTGCGAAGTCATTTCTTCTTTCAGGGTTTTTGGGAATACGCTTAAATGCAGTTTTAACAGAAACCCATTTTTTAAAATTACGAACTGGAAAAACATTCAAATCCTTAATGAATGTTTCATAATGTTTTTCATCCTTAAAATGAGTAGGGAAAGGGAAAGCTGGTCTTTCAATACCCTTAATTCCTATAAGAAAAAATCTTTCTCTCCTCTGTGGAACTCCAAAATTTGCAGCATTTAAAACAGTATGAGATATACCATAGCCCAACCCTTTGAACTTGTCAATCATATAACTAATAACATCAGAATGTTTTTGCTGAGTTATACCAACAACATTTTCAAAAATAAAAGCTTCCGGTTGTATGCCCTTTACCATACGAACAAATTCCAAAAATAAATCGCCATTCTTTTGATCATTCTTCCCCTGTTTCTTTCCAATATTACTAAACGGCTGACAAGGTGCGCCACCAACAACTAATGAAACTTTACCTTTTTTTAATCCAGCAAATCTCAAAAGTTCTTCAACACCCACATCTCTTATATCACCTGGTATGCGTGTTCTCAATTTGCCAGGTTCTATTTTTATACCTTCCTCAAATAGTTTCCATTCAGGGCGATTAAAACGTAATGTTTCTCGACAATCCGTATCATATTCTACACATACTGCTGTATGAAATCCAGCTTCTTCCAGCCCTATATCTAACCCACCTGCACCCGTGAATAAGCTAACAACTGGAAACTGCATTCCATTTTTTCCAAATGGAAAATCTGATATATCTAAGTAACTAGTTTTTGTCTTGATGTTAGTATATATCATTTAACTTTTCTTTTAGTTTTAGATTGCAATAATTTATAAGGGCTTCTTTGCTCTGCAACTAATTGCAGTGTTTCAACTTCGGTCAGAAAAGATTTACAGCCAATTGCTGTTAAGCATTGCAAAAGAAAAGCTGCACTAAAAGTCCCTCGACTTATTTTACTATCTATACTTGCTTTGGTTTCTTTAACACCGATATCTTTTAGTAACCCTACAAGATCATCATTAGAAATTCCACGCCTGACCAGTTCTGATTTTAAAAGACGCTTAGCTTGTTCATTCCAATGAAATTCCACTATTGTTTCATATTTGCCTTGTTATTTGCAAATATGATAATTTTATTACAAATATGCCGGTAATAGTAAAATAATTTTCAAATTCACTTACTATTCTATTTGATAAAAATGGTTCCTCTAACACTTAATCTTGAGATAAAAACAAAATCTTGTAATTGATAATAAAGAATCAATGTATTGGTAATTTGGTAATTAGGAGTAGCTTGTTAAAGAAAACCACCAATAACGGGCGAAATATTAACGATTTTGTCATTTCGAGGAATTAGAAATCTTGTTAAGAGTAGTTTTTAATTATTAGGTAGCGTTTCAAAATAACAAGATCCTTCCTTCGTCAGGATGACAGCGAGAATTGCCGCCTTTATTTATTACGTGGGTCTGGAAAAGATTATCCCAGATAGTTGTAAAGAAATGCTCTGTCTCACAGATTTGTATTTTGCTTTTTGTAATTTATATTCTACTCCGCGTACGCCAGCGTCGCCACACTCACCTCTTTCGCACCCTTCGCTAAAATCTCCACCGCACAAGCTTCAAAGGTGGCGCCGGTAGTCATCACATCATCCACAATTAAAACTTTCTTTCCATAAACAGCTTGCGGTTCCTGAACCTGATAAATGGTTTTGACATTATCCCATCTTTCGATCCGGCTTTTATTAGTTTGGGAGGTTTTTTCTTCCACCCGCGATAATACCGAGGGTGACCAGTCTATATTTAGTCCCAGAGATAAACCTTCAGCGAGAGAATCACTTTGATTATAACCTCTTTTTCTGAGCTTGGCCTTATGTAAAGGCACGGGTATTATAATATCAAACTTCTCCTGAAATCCATGATCGGAGAGCTCTTCACCATACCATTGGCCGAGCATCTTAGCGGCATCTTTCTTTCCCTGGTATTTTACCTGGTACAATATTTTCTGCGCCATGCCTCCTTTGTGAAATTTAAGATAAGCAAGCGCGTACCTGATATCTACCCTTCCCCAAAACTTTTTATTCAAATCATTTATGTCTTCCTTATGAAAATTGGTTTTAGGAAGCTCATACCTGCATCGGCTGCACAGCATTTTCTCGCCTTTATTTAAAGACTGTGAACAGGAAAGACAATTGTCGGGAAACAGCAATGATAAAAAATCAGCGATCAAACGAATTTATGTGTTAGTTTTAAATGTTAATTCAAATATACATTTACATTGTCAGATCCAAAACACGAATTCGACCCGGAATGGGATCAGGTACTCCAAAGGCTGTTCAAACTAATGGACAAAAGGCCTAAGCTCGACTCTATTTTATTTCTAATCGGAGTGCAGGAACTGGGCCAGGGTAAAAAAGTATACTCCAAAGAAGAAAAGCAGGACCTGATGCACATTGGGATCTGCAAACTGCTGAGCCAATCCGGCTACTATGAGTTGGAACGGGTCGATGACGATGGCTGGCCGCACTGGAAGCTAATCAAACCACTGCCAGGTTTTGACCTGATGGAACAGGAAAAATTTCTAAGGAAACATATTATCCAGTATTTTAAAGATATATGAAGATCATCACCTATAATGTGAATGGCCTTAGAGCCGCTGTCAGAAAGGGTTTTGTAGAATGGATGATAGCAACTGATGCTGATGTCATCTGTCTTCAGGAAATAAAAGCGAGCCCGGATCAACTCGATCTTGAGCTTTTTCATCAGTATGGATATAAAACCTATTGGCATCCGGCAGTTAAAAAAGGCTACAGCGGGGTCGCTACTTTCAGCAGAGTGGAACCTGAAAATTATTGCATAGGCTGCGGCATAGAGAAATATGACTTTGAGGGAAGAGTGCTCCGCCTGGACTTCAAAGATTTTTCTTTAATGAATGTGTATATGCCCTCCGGCTCCAGCGGCGAGATCAGGCAGGGATTTAAGTTTGAGTGGATGAATGATTTTTTTGCCTATATAAACGAGCTTAGAAAAGAGCATCCAAACCTCGTGATATGCGGCGATTTCAATATTTGCCATCAGGCTATTGATATACATAATCCTAAATCAAATGCTAACTCATCGGGTTTTTTGCCTGCCGAAAGAGAATGGATGGGAAAATTCCTGGATAATGGATTCATTGATACCTTCCGGCATTTTAACAAAGAACCGCATAATTATACATGGTGGAGCCACAGGATGGGTGCAAGATCCAGAAACCTGGGCTGGCGTATTGATTACCATACAGTAACAAAAGCAATGGAAGGCCGGCTGAAAAGATCGGTAATCTTAAATGAAGCCAAACATTCCGACCATTGCCCGGTGTTGCTTGAAATTCTTTGATTTTTATATTAATATTGAGCTTTATCGATTTCGAATATTTCATGACTTGTAAACATTTATAGTGAAATTGGGTATACTTAGTCATAAGATTTATTTAGCTCATATATAATTTTATTTGTGAATCTGAGTTTGAAATCAAATTGTTTGTTATATTGCTTGTCCCGTTTTGGGGCTTGTCCTATTTTTAGGGCTTCTCTTAATTTTGGGGACACGTTTCATTTTTTGGGCTTGTCCAATTTTTGGAGTGAATTTTAATTGTTAAACCAATTTTTATAGATCAATGAAAAAGATATTAATTGCTTTGCTGAGTGCTAATATCGCTTTATTCTCATGCGGTACAGGAAATGATTCTCAAACCACTGAGTCAACCCAGATCCCGGGTAAAGGCGGAAAATTTTATGGTGGGGTATTTAAGGTCAATGAATCCGATTATATAAAGAATTTATTCCCTCATAACATTACTGACGCCATTTCATATCGCGTGGCAACTCAGGTTTATGAAGGTTTATTGAAATTCAATCCGGCAGACCTTAGCCTTGTCAATGGTATAGCTGAAAGCTACAATGTTGACCCTACCAAAACCATCTATACCTTTAAAATACGCAAAGGTGTCATGTTTCATGATGATGCTTCTTTCAAGGATGGAAAAGGCAGAGAAGTTACTGCGGAAGATATAAAATATTGCTTTACGCTGCTTTGCACACAAAACATCAGCAATCAGGGATTCAGTGTATTCCAGAATATTTTAAAGGGTGCCAACGAATATTATGCGGCCAGCGCTGGTGGCAAAAAGCCCGCTTTTGAAGTAGAAGGGATAAAGATTATAGATCCTTACACCATTCAATTCAACCTCATAGAGTCAAACTCTGTATTCCTTTTCAACCTGGCCCGTCCTTTCACTTTCATCTTTCCAAAAGAAGCTTATGAGAAATATGGACTGGAAATGAGAAATAAAGCGGTTGGTACAGGTCCTTTTAAGATCGCCAGCATTGAAGATGACATTTCTATTATCCTTAAGAAGAATGAAAATTATTATGGAGTAGATAGTAACGGAAACAAGCTGCCATTTCTGGACGCTATTAAAATCAAATTTATCAAAGACAAGAAAACTGAGCTTCTTGAATTCAAGAAAGGAAATCTTGATATGATGTATCGTCTTCCGACAGACCATATTATTGATATTTTGGAAGAGGTAAATCAGAAAAAAGGAGATTTCGGACAATATCAGTTGCAACGGACTCCTGAAATGGCCACTCACTTTCTCTCTTTCTTGAATACCGGTAAAATTTTTAAGGATAAGAATATTCGTAAAGCATTTTCATTCGCTATTGACAGAAAAAGAATCCTTGAGTATGTACTTAATGGCGAAGGATATGCCGCCGCAACTTACGGAATAACACCCGTAGATATTTTTAAAAATTACAATGTAAAAGGCATCAAAGGTTATGATCTGAATGCCGACTCTGCCCGATATTATCTGAGAAAAGCCGGCTACCCGGATGGAAAAGGATTTCCTAAGCTAAAATTAGAGCTTAACTCTGATGGAGAAAGAAACGTAGCGGTGGCTGAAGAAATTCAGAAACAACTCAAGGATAATCTTAATATTACCCTCGAGTTGGAGATTGTTCCTTTCGCTCAACTGGTTGAAAATATGATCGGCGGCAAAAGTGATTTCTTCCGCGGAGGCTGGATTGCGGACTATCCTAACCCTGAAAACTTCCTGTGGTTCTTCTATGGAAAAAATGTTCCAAAAGACCCGACGGCGCAGTCTTATCCAAACATGATGAGATATGTAAACCCTGAATTTG
>DATMOV010000001.1:0-2535 GCA_035568055.1 Cytophagaceae bacterium | reverse complement strand
TAAAATAAAAGAAATCATGAGATTTCTGATCTATGAATCCTTTAAGGTGTGTGAAAGAGAAGATATTCCCATCCGAGAAGAACCATTGAAATATTCCCTCATAATACAACCGCTCCCGATCGGTCAGAATTTTGGTTTTATCAATCACATTATAATCCGTCACATACGTTGTAAGGTTAATATATACTGTTACTGATGGATCATCCAAAAAATATATCAAAACCTGACAGGCGATTCCTACTATGCATACCGTAAATAGAAGCTGAAAGGAAATATTTCCCGCCTTCCCGGAACGGTAATATTCCATCAGCAATATTCCCGGCAGAACGATGAGACAGCTCAAATAAAATGCTTCTCCCCTGATCAGCGCGCCAATGAATAAAAGCAAAGTATAAAGCAGCATCCGGACAAATCCCTTTTTTTCAACCACGACATAATAAATCTGAAGGAGAGATGAGGCGCAAAGCAAGATCGCAACCCTGGTAAAATTAAAATACATCACATTTTCCAGCAGGACAAGGTAATAGAACAAAATCAGCAGGCAAATTTTTTTCCAGAGAACAAGTCCGGAAATTACCTTATCCAGCAAAGAGAATATATTGACGACCGAAACAAGAAGAAACAAATATAAAATCGCGGAATAAAACGGGGAGCCTGGAAAAAGTTTATAAAGCCGGGCAAATACTTCGCTGATACCATTGAGGCATATATAAAAGTTGGAAATAGGCGGCCCCACAAGTCCGCGCAGGCTGTAATCCATAGCGAAGTCATCATTGGTCTCGTAATAAAAACCAGCTATGAGCCAGGTAAGAAAGAAAAGAAAAATGCTTAAATAAAAACAGATGAAGGGAAACCTTTTCATGAAATTAAAGGTAGGTGAAAGCATTGATTAAAAAGCAAGAAAGATTAGCGGAGTATGTAAAGCTTACCCCAGTCTTTCTTGAATGACTTATCTCCTGCTGTTTGCCTGTGCTTAAAATCATCAGCGCCTTTCAATAATACCCTGTAAAGGTAAACGCCGTTGGCAAGCCTGTCGCCAAACTCATCTGTGCCGTCCCAGGCGTAATCAGTTTTGTTATTTCCAATATGGATCATACCAATTTCACTTTTTGTGATCTCTCTGATCACTTTACCGGTAACGGTCATAATCTGAATTTTTATATCTTCAGGAATTTCGTTGCCAGTCAATGTAAACACGAAACGTGTGCTGCTGGAGAATGGATTAGGATAAGGATAGAAATAAGTGATGGAAACTTCGTTGATCACTTCGAATTTAATTTCATAGCGCTGAGCCGCGGATTTATTGCCTGACACATCTATACCCTGTACGATCAGCGTATATGCGCCATCGGGCAGATTTTTGGGATTGTATTCTATCCTGAATGTATTCGTGCTGCCTGTAACATGTCCCCATGAAATAATATCACTGCTGGTCATGTCAATTTGCGCCGGCGTTGCCTGTCCGGGCTTTTGCAGAAATACCTGAATATTCTGAGGGTTATTTACGATGAGGAATTTATTCTCATCATTCAGGTTGATGGAAATAAGCGGGCTGGGAGAAACTATGTCTCCGTTCATAATATGCTGCCCGTCAAAAGCGACATCCAGGATAGGATTTGTTTTATCTTTTTCAATGGTAAAAGAAATCTGCAATATATTATTGTCAAAATATTGCTCCGGCTGAGCGTACGGATTTACAAAAACCTGAAACACATTCGTGCCTTCAAAGCCGACGGAATTAATGGTGTAATTAAATGTTACCTGCTGGCCTTTCTGAATAGCCACCAGGGTCATAGTATCCGTTAAAACTTTTCCGGATTGATTGGTGATGGTAAATTTAACTTTCACCGGTTTGGAAAAATCTATATTCGAAATATTTTCAAATACAAAGCTCAGCGGTACTTTTTCTCCTTCTTCTTTGGTAAAGAAGTTGTACTGGGCAATATTTCCCGCAGCGGTGGGATTCAAGGTACCTTCGGGTACTCCTCTGTATACAACCTGCCATTTGTCAAGTTGTGGAACAGTCAGATTTGAATCGGAAAGCTCCGCGACTAATTTTATATATGGATATAAATTTGTGTCCGGCAAAGTATGAAAGAAAGAATCCAGGTCGAACTTATAGCCAAAGGGAGGAATAACAGTAATATCCTTAGTGCTGCCATCCAGGTTTATCCTCATCACTTTTAAAGTATACTTGTCGGAAACTTCAGGTGTCTTTATATTTCTGAACATGCTTCCCCATTGGCTTGTGGGTCCGATCAATGTGGAGGTAATACTTCCCTTGTTATAAGCACCTGTAATGGTTGTATTCAGGATTACCTTACCGCCTGCCTATTTATTGAATTTTTCAAAAGATGGCGTGGAATTACCTTTTTGCCCCATGATAATATATGCATTGTTAGAGGTAAGACTATCAATTAATTTTGACCCTAATGCCGATTTAAGTTGACTTTTAAGCAATGGATCCCAAGTGTCGAAAGATGCATTTCCATTAGCTACCAAAATAATATAATCACCAGTGGGAATTGAATCAAT